>NZ_CP084222.1:1800778-2100908 GCF_020268605.1 Arsenophonus apicola | reverse complement strand
AAAGAAGCAGAAATGGAAATGACATTTGAGCGTTGGCAAGAATTAGAATCATTCAAGGATAGCCAATAATTTTGCATTATGCCTGTATAGAGGAGAGAAAAGTTGTGCTCTCATAATCATCTTAATGACAGTTGTCATAATAAGATACTCTGCCCACAATGCGATTTATTGGTGGCATTACCGGTTTTAGAACAAGGTACTAAAGCCAGTTGTCCACGTTGTCATACGGTTTTATCTGCCAAGTGGAAGTATCCCGCTAATCAACCAACAGCAATTGCGATTAGTGCATTAGTAATGTTAGTTATTGCTGGTTTATTTCCTTACGTTAAAATGAGTGTCATGGGTATTGAAAGTCAGATTTTACTGTTGAATATTGCCCATGCCATGTTTGACGTAAATTATGCTAGTCTTGGCTGGTTTTTTATCCTTTTTGTTATTGCGGTACCGGCTTTTTGCATGGTTGCCATTATTTTATTATGTCAAAAAGTTAATCTGCCGCTTTGGTTAAAAATAAATCTTGCCAGGACGTTATTTCAGATGAAAACCTGGTGCATGGTAGAAATTTTACTAGCCGGTGTGTTGGTTAGCTTTGTTAAACTAATGGCCTATGGTGATATTAGCTTGGGTATCAGTTTTGTTCCTTACTGTTTTTTTTGTTTGTTGCAAGTTAGGGCATTTCAATGTTTAGATCGTTATTGGTTATGGCAGCAGATAGGAGAAGTGCCAAAGCTTGAAATCTCGCTGCAAGAAGGTAAAAGTGGTATTAGTCAAGGCGTCAGATCCTGTCATATCTGTATGGCAATTTTACCAGCCGAACGCAAATACTGTCCTCGTTGCCATGCTAAGGGTTATGTGAGGCGCCCTAATAGTTTACAAAATACGGTGGCGTTATTAATCTCTTCTTTAATTCTCTATGTTCCCGCAAACGTTTTACCTATTATGGTCACCAATACATTAGGCAGTAGACTAGACTCTACTATAATGTCTGGTGTTATTTTATTATGGGGTGATGGTTCTTATCCGGTCGCCATTATTATTTTCATTACTAGCATTATGGTACCAAGCTTAAAAATACTAGCTATAGGCTGGTTATGTCTTGATGCTAAGGGTTATGGCAATCGGGATCCGGCGAGGATGCACTTTATTTATGAACTTGTTGAATGGGTTGGACGTTGGTCAATGATTGATGTTTTTGTGATTGCTGTATTGTCGTCACTGGTGCAAATGGGTCGGTTAATGAGCGTTTCACCAGCAATTGGGGCGATTTTGTTTGCTGCTGTTGTAATTTTAACTATGTTTGCAGCCATGACTTTTGATCCGCGTTTAACTTGGGATCGTTGTAATGTTGTATCGCAAAGTAGAATTCGGTTAGAAAAGGGGTTGCAAGGTGGCTAATAAAGATAACACTGATGTGCAAGCAAAGATCAGTAAACTAAAAAGCTGGTCACCGATTTGGATCATTCCCATTATCACCATATTTATTGGTGCCTGGATCTTAATTTATTATTTTAGTCATTTAGGCCCTCAAGTCAAATTGATTACTTACAATGCAGAAGGCGTAGAAGCAGGAAAAACCAAACTTAAAAGTCGTAGTGTGGATATAGGGTTGGTGGAGAATGTTTCCCTTGATAAGAACTTTAAGCGTGTAATTATTAAAGCACGCTTAAATGACGGCATGAGGGATCTGTTAAAGAAAGATACCGCATTTTGGATTGTTAAACCCGCTATTGGCAAGGAGGGAATAACCGGATTAGGCACGCTATTTTCTGGTGTTTTTATTGAAGTACAACCTGGCAATAGTGAAGAGCATGCTGATAAATTTGACTTATTGGGTTCGCCGCCATTAGCTTCACCTGATGCTAAAGGTATTCGAGTGATTTTAACCAGCGATCAGGCTGGTAGGCTGAATATGGGTGCACCAGTACTGTTTCATGGTTATCGTGTTGGTTCGGTAGAAGCTAGTTCGTTTGATATTAAAAGCCGCAATATGCATTATCAGCTTTTTATTAATGCGCCTTACGATGGACTGGTAACGGAAAATGTTCGATTTTGGCGAGATAGCGGTATTGCTTTGGATTTGTCAGCGCAAGGTGTTCGTTTGGAGATGGGCTCTTTAACCACACTATTTAGTGGTGGGGTTAGTTTTGATGTTGTGGAAGGCTGGCAACCAGGTAAGCGAGTAGAAGATAAAAGCCTATTCAGACTTTATGAAGATCAAAAAAGTATTCAGAATTCTTTATATACTGTGCATAAAGATTTTGTCCTATTTTTCACTGATTCAGTTCGTGGATTACAACCTGGAGCGCCGGTTGAATTTAGAGGAATTCGCTTAGGAACAGTGATGGAGGTGCCCTTTGATTCTGAAAAATTGCGGCAAAAATTGGATAATGAATTTCGTATTCCAGTTTTAATTCATATTGAGCCAGGTCGTGTCAGTAGCGATATTGATCTAGAAAAAGAGTTTGCGGTGGCTTTAAGACAAGGATTAAGAGCAGCTTTAAAATCAGCTAACCTAATCACCGGAGCACTATATATCGATTTGGATTTCTATCCCGATAAAGGCCAATGGAAAGGACCATTAAAAGTGGCTGATTACGATATTATCCCAACGGTTAGTGCAGGATTATCACAGATCCAGCAAAAAGTGGTTGAGGCATTGGATAAAATCAATCGTATGCCGATTGAGCCTATGATAAGTCAAGCGACTAATACGCTAGCAGAAAGTCAGAAAACTATTCGAGAAGCACAACGTACCTTATCTGAATTGAATAAACTGATGACTAGCAAAGATTTTCAAAATATTCCTGCTGATCTGCAACAGACGTTGCTTGAATTGAATCGAGTTATGCAAGGTATGCAACCAGGTTCTCCAGCTTATAATAGAATGATCGGTAATATGCAGCGTCTTGATCAGGTGTTAAGAGATATTCAACCCGTGATTAAGACATTAAATAATAAGAGTAATGCGCTTATTTTTGAAGCAAAACCGATGAAGGATCCAGAACCGAAGAAGGTGACTAAATAATGAGATATTTGGCATGGATTGTTTGTTTTTTACTTGTCGGTTGTAGTACTGGTATTGAAAAATCTTATTATCAATTACCAACGACGCCGAGCTTAAAGACTAAAAAAAGTGATTTGCTAACGCAAAAACAGTTATGGGTACAGACAGTGCAACTGTCTGGAATATTGGCGGCTAATGGTATTACTTATCAAACTAGCGATGTTAATTATGTTAATGCAGCCAATCATCTCTGGGCAAGCCCGTTGGAACAACAGTTGATGCAAAATTTAGTCAATGAGTTATCGATAACGTTGCCTAATCGATTGGTATCGGCTCAACCATTAGAAAATAGACCTGATAGTCTTAATGTCATCTTGACTGCTTTTCATGGCCGCTATGACGGTAAGGTGATTATCCAAGGAGACTGGATTTATAAAAGTGATAAAGGCATTATCAAGCGAGATTTTAATCTGCAACTTGATCAAGATGAAAATGGTTATCCGGCGTTAGTCAGAACATTAGCAAGAGGTTGGACGCAGGTTGGGCAATCTATTGCCAACCAATTACCAAAATCTTGACAGTAAAATATAATATATTTACCCCTTCAACTAGATAACAGAAGGGGTTTTGACGAAAAAGCTTTGGCTTTAAAAGCTGCTAGTATCTTGAAATAAACCGACTTTCAAATCTTTTGCTGTGTAAATACACTTATCATCAACCAAGACTTCACCATCAGCCACACCCATAATTAACTTTCGATTAATAACACGTTTTAAATGGATACGGTAAGTTACTTTTTTAGCAGTTGGTAAAACTTGCCCAGTAAATTTGACCTCACCTACACCCAGTGCTCGCCCTTTACCTTTACCACCCAGCCATCCTAGGTAGAAACCGACCAGTTGCCACATTGCATCCAAACCTAAGCAGCCTGGCATAACGGGATCATTGGTAAAGTGACAGCTAAAAAACCATAAATCAGGTTTAATATCAAATTCGGCTTCAATAAAACCTTTATCAAACTTGCCGCCGGTTTCGGTCATTTTTATGATGCGATCCATCATTAGCATATTACCGGAAGGTAATGGCGGTCCATTTTCGCCAAAAAGTTCGCCTCTACCGGAAGCATCTAAATCTTCTTTACTATAGGAGCTGTGTTTATCAACCATAATACTAAATAGCCTTATTATAAATAATAAGGCTAAAGAATAGCGTACGCTTGTAAGCTGAACAAGTCCGATCAGCTATTTTTTATTTAATTTAGCCACTTTAGAAGGCCCATAAACTTGGGTCTTTCTTGATTATTAGCTTGAGTAATTCGTTCTTGTATTAAAGCTAACAGATGTAAATTATTTGTATCATACTGTTGCTTATAATAAGCATGCTTTGTCAAAATTGAAATTGCTTCAGAAACGTGTTCAACTGGCCAGATATGAAATACGCCAGATTTGACTGCTTCAATTAGATCGGCTTTTAAACATAAATGGCGAATATTAGCCATAGGAATGATAACACCTTGCTGGCCGGTTAATTCGCGCTGGAAACAGACATCAAAAAAGCTTTCAATTTTTTGGTTAATACCACCAATAGGCTGTACATAGCCGAATTGATCTACAGCACCTGTAACAGCAATTTGCTGATCGATAGGCTGAAGAGAAAGTGCACTAATTAATGCACAAAGCTCAGCTAATGATGCGCTATCACCATCTACTTCATGGTAAGACTGCTCAAATACAATTGAGGCAGAAAAGGGTTGAGGCTGTTCAAGTTTTAATTCGTAATTGAGATAAGCTTGCATAATCATCATGCCTTTAGCGTGAATATTACCACCTAGCTCAGCTTTACGTTCTACATCGGTAAACTCACCATCGCCAAAGTGTGCAACACAAGTAATTCGTGCTGGTTCACCGATAAGCTCTGGATGTCCTGGATACTGCATAACAGATAATCCATTGACTTGGCCAACCATTTCACCTTCAGTTTTGATAAAAACTTGCCTTTGCAGAATATCATCTAGATTAAGTTTTGCGCAGTAACCGTGTTGCCACTCGCGTTGTTGCATTGCTGTTTGAAATGATTTTGCTGTTAGTTGATTATCATGTTGAAATTGATTTGCTTCAGTTAAACAACGAATGAGCCAGACTCTATCTAGCGGTAGGGTTGATTTGTCTTCAGTATATCGAATTGCTTGAGTAATAAAGATTGGCCACGCATCAGTAGTTAAAGCAGGGAATTGGTGATCAGCAAGAATTTGTTTAATAAATTGCATCCATAGCGATAATTGACCACTATGTTCAAAATCCAATTCAAATTCATATTCGCCATAGGTAGCTTGCGAAAAAAGTTCAGGCTCTTTTACTTCAAGTTGCTCAAGACTAAAATCATCGCCAACCAAAATAAGTTTAATATCAAGTAGCATTGAATCAATTGGATAGGGTAAAAATTGATTATCATTGGCTGGAAGCCACTCAAATCTTTTTTGCATTACCATCTGTTTTAAACGCTGCCACATCAATGGCTGCGTTAATAATGTACTAACAGAAAGTAATAATACTCCACCATTGATTTTATGTAATAGTCCAGGCTCTAGGTGAACACTATTTTGATGTTGATGGACGCTACCAAATAATTGAGGCATTTCTATCCAATTACAGAAATAGACTGAGTGGCAAGGCGTGAATGCTCCTTTAGTATCTGCTTGCCAATGAAATCTTCCATTTGATTGTTGATAATCGCCAGTGATAGTCACTGAGGATGGATTAATATTTTTAATGCATTTTGCTAATTCAGATAAGTAGCTATGGCATTCTACTGCTCTAATGACAGCAAAGGGGGAATAGGCTGATGTTGATAAAAACCTTTTAAGACTATTATACAATCTGGGTTGAATGCTGGCCAAAGTGGCATTATCTAGTTTATCTGCAGAAGCAAAAAGATTAAGATAAGGTTCATAATCAGGTGTTAAATTCTGCCATATTAATTCGTTACTAATCACGCTATTTTTCAACTTATAATTTAAATAAAAAGTTTATAAATTATCCTCAATATCCTGATTATATAGCGTCAAGATAGAAGATATTTTAGAAACACGCTATTGTTTGTAGTTAGAGAAACAGGGTACATCTTACTATGAAAACAAGATATCTGTTTCCAGCATTATAAAATTTTTACGATGAATGATTATATTAACGTTTGTTTAAATTTATGCCACTATTAATTTTGTATATTTTAAATATAATTTTATTTTCAAGTAGTACGCTAATGACTTACGCTCTGAAACCACTAATACAGTAGATATAATGTATCATTTCAATTCAGAACACAGTGGAAATAACAAACTATCAATGAGAATAATTATATTCTATCGCATTAATTATGATTTTTTGTTAATTGACTTGCATAAATAGGAAAAATTATATTTTTTGCTAACATTTCAATATAAGTGTGATTTCTTACTAAGATTTTACTAAATTGGTTAAATAAACCAAACGTTTTTATTTCTAAAAGTGGTTATAATTACATAAGTTACGTTGTCACAGAGATGATTATGAAATATCAACAGCTTGAAAATCTTGAATGTGGTTGGAAATGGGATTACCTGGTTAAAAAGTATCGGGATGGTGAAAATATCACTAAGTATATTGAAAAAAGCGCCGCTCAGGATGCGATTGAACAACTGTTGAAATTAGAAAACACTCCAACAAAAGTGATAAACTGGATAAAAAATCATATGTCGCCAGATTTATCTAATCGAATGAAGCAGACGATTAGAGCTCGTAGAAAGCGACATTTTAATGCCGAGCATCAACACTCTTGCAAAAAATCTATCGATTTAGATTTCCTAGTGTGGCAAAGGCTCTCTATTCTAGCAAGAAAACAAGGCCGTACACTATCTGAAACTATTGTGCATCTTATAGAAGAGGCTGAAAGAAAAGACCAGTATGCTAACCAAATGTCAACATTTAAACAGGATTTACAAAACATACTGGGTGACTAGAGCAAAAGATATAATTTTAAATGCAATTTTTTAGTCTTCTGGCAAAAAATTTTAAGCAAAAAAATAACCCTAGAAGAAAGGGTTATTTTATTGGAAATAATTAATTTCTTAAAGCGATATTAAGGTTGCGGAGTTACCTCTGTAGAACCTTGGATCTCGATTTCAACGCGGCGATCTGGCGCTAAGCAGTTAATTAATGCAGCGCGAGGTTTTACGTTATTACAAGTACTACCGGTTACTGGATTTTCTTCCCCGCGGCCTTGTGAACTAATTGCATTCGCAGGGATACCTTTAGAAATCAAATAGCTCATAACTTCATGTGCACGTTTTTGAGATAAAGGTTTGTTGTAGGATGGTGAACCAATACGGTCTGTATAGCCAAGAACCATAACACGCCCTTGAGTTGGATCAAGATTAGTCAGTTCACTATACAACTTATCAAGTTCAGCTTTACCTGCTGGTTTCAATGTATGCTTATTGAATTCAAACAAAACATCAGAACGTAAAGTAAAGCGTTTGTTTTCGATTGGAGCTGGTGCTGGTACAATTACAGGAGCAGGCTCTTGATTGAATCGATATGCAACACCAACGCTCAACATTCCGTTATCTGGACGAACAGACAGTGAATCTTTATCGCCAATATGGCTAACCCATTGATAATCTAAACGAGTTGCCCATTCTGGGGTAATAGCATATTCAAGCCCTAGCGCATAAACTGGAGAAACACCAGTGTCATGCTCTTTAAAAGAGGGTTGATTTTCTACGTTTGCTTTTGCGTCAGTACGCCATACCATACCACCAAGACGAGTATAGACATCTAATTCGTCTGTGATTGGATAGCTTAGACGAGCGGTTAATTGAACACCCATCGATTTCAGACTACCGTTATTTGGTTGACCCGAATATCTCATTCTGCCAAACCAGTCATAACCTAATTCGAAACCGAGATATTGATTATGTTGGTAACCAAGATAGGCACCAGCACCTAGTTGATCGCGCTTAGTTTTACCACTACCAACATTATCACCGTAAGGATGAAAGCCGGTATCTTCAAAGTGTGACCAACCTAATTTAGCACCGGTATACCAGGTATTATTTTTGGGTGCTGCTTGGGCTGCAGTTGCGAAAGCTGCCACTGCTACTGCGATAGCTATCTTTTTCATTTTACGCCTCGTTATCATCCAATATAGGCATCAGCTTCTTGAGCTTTTTTATAAGCCGTATGGTTTAAAATGCTTGTTAAGTTATTACGCTCTACTATCTTCGTCTCTACTTTATCTGTCTAAGGAATCATTCAAATAAAAAGTAGAATCAAAGCACTACCTTAACGTTGTAAAGTCTACAACGAACTTCAAAAGTTACAAGTAGAGGAAACATTAATCTCATTAACTTTTTAAAAGGCAATTGGTGAATTATAGATATAGTTTATAACTAGATTGCCATGATTAATCAATTAACCAAATGATTTATATTATGTTTTTTTGTTTTTGTCTATTGTGGTTTATAACTCATCAATCAGATTAGGAATAATCCTAATCTAGACTAGTGATAATAATTAGAATGAATTTTTAGTTGATTAGGATGTCTGCGCTGGCAATTTGTATTTTCAGGCCGCATAACAAAGCCGATGCTGTTTCCTATCTGTGCTGCATGCTCTAAATGCTGTAAACATGATGGTGATAAAGTTGGTAACCATCCTAAGACAATACTGCAGTTGCCGCTAGATAATGCTTTTATCATGGCAACAACACTCATTTCTGGGCTTAGCGAATTTATCTGTATGGTTTTATTCAATGGTAACTCTGAGTTAAACAACCAATTGCGGCTTAATTTTCGCTTAGGATTTAGCCATAATAGCCAACGAGATTCATCGCTAAGTCGGTGTAATAGTGATGTTAGGAGTACTTCAACCATAGGATTATTTTCATTATATACCCATTCATTAACTGCGCCGTTTAAATAAACTGGCACATTTCTATAATTTGGTAATAGTAAATTTTGAACATTATTAGGTTGATTTTTTGTTTTTATTGGATAATTGCATGTGTCGTTATTCATATTGACCTCAGCTTAACACTGTATATGCATACAGTAATCGTATATTCATACAATATCAAGCCAATTTTTACAAAGCGCTTCGCAAAAAATTAACTTTTCCGCTTAATTGAACACTTAATTGTTGCAGTTTGGATAAGATGGCGTATTTTTCTATTTTACCTTTTAAGTAGAATATTTTTATTAACTATTAATGATTTAAGTGGATATAGGATACGATTTATTTATTATAAGTATTAAATATAAACGGTAGTAGCTAAGTTAGGTTTTGTAATTGGTAAGATATTTATTTGGCTATATTTAATTGAATATTAAACGATGCTTAAGGTTTTGTTCGTCGCCTTTTGTATATGAGGTTTTGCAATAACATAGAGGTTTTTAAAGTGGGAGAAATAACTTAATAAATTTTCTTGCTATTTTAACTGATTTAAATATGGAGAAGTATAAAAATATTAGATTTGTGAGCGTTCACATGGAGAGTGGCAATTATGCTTTTATTTGATTCTTGTTTTTCTAGTTTGCAAAGGCTAATGGAAAATTATGGCCATATAAAACAGAAACCGCATTTCGGTGGTTATCGTATTCTAGTCAATCATGTCATTATTGGGCAGGTATTGGATGGCAAGTTTTATCTACGAGGTTGTTTATTTGCTGAACTTCAATTTGAAGTATCTGGGTTGCAAAAATTGGTTTATACCAAGAAAGGTGTTCCTCTTATATTAAAATATTTTTTTATCAATGAGATGCTTTGGAATGATAATTTACTTTTATGTTATTACATTGATCTCGCTTATAAAGCAGCAGTAGAAGAATTATCTCAAAAACAGCTTTTACATATTAGGATCAAAGATTTGCCTAATATGAATATGTCGATAGAAAGGGCATTGGGAAAAGTAGGCATTAGCGATGTAGGCTATTTGAAAATGTTAGGTGCTAAAGCTTGCTATTTAAAATTAAGACAGAAGAAAGTGAATTTGAGTATTAAATTACTGTTTGAATTAGCGGGTGCTATCGAAGGTTATCATATTGCGGTACTTCCTGAGTCAATAAAAATTGAATTAATTACTTGGTACAATAGCTTAACGTAAAGAAATACACCAAGAAAATGATTTTATGGTTTTATGTTTAAAAATTTACTAATTAAAACGATTTTAGTCTGGCTCTTGTTGGTTAATAAAAACAATTAGAGAGGTGATTTCTGGCAACAGATTAATTAATAATAATAATTGCTCAACAATAAGTTGTTCTTTGTTATTTTCTCCTAATTGTATTGTTTGGAAGCGTTGAATTAATGGGTTATTTAACTCTTTGACTACTTGATTATTCAATAAGGCAAAGTTCAACGCCGATTCAATATAGGCAATTGTATTATCAAGAATAGATAAAACAGTCTGGTTATTAAGTTGTTCCCGATGTGCCCCCAAGGCTGAAATATAACTCAACATACTGTGATTAAGGCAGAGTAATCTAAAAATTTTTTCTGGGGAAAGAGTGTTAGTTTTCGTTCTGGCAAGCATATCGGATAACACAGAAACCAGTTCTGCGTCATTAATATGGGCGTCGCGACGAGCAATGCGATAATTGACACTGTTATCTCTGCCTTGATGATATTGAAATAAAATAGCGGCAAGATAACGACAATTACTGTGTAATGTTTGTTGCAGTACTTTAGGCAGTTGTCGAAATTTCCAATCAGGCCAAATATAATTTACTGCAATCCAAGCAATGCCACAGCCAATGAATGTATTCGTTACTCGGGGAAGCATAACGGTGAAACCTTCGCCTAATAAGTTAAAACTAAGCAAAACCAGCAAAGTAATAAATAAGGTGGCTTGGGCATATTGACTATTGCGGCAGGTAAAGAAAAGCACGCCACTAATAATAATGAGCAAGAGTTGCCCTTCTATCGAGAGGACAAAATAGAGTAGTGGTAAGCCAATTAGAATAGCGGCAATGGTTCCAATAATACGCAATATTAAGCAATTCTTAGTTGCAAGATAATTTGGTTGGCATACAAATAAGCTGGTTAATAATATCCAATAACCTTGAGGTAGATTAAAGCATTGAACAATAATATAACCCGTACACAATACTACTGACATTCTAATAGCATGTCTAAATAGGGTTGAATTAAGTGTTAAGTTATTAGTAATTGTGAGCCAAAAATCGCCAATGTTAGATAGCGAATTGTCAGAAAGTTGTGTTTCAGTCAATGTTTGACTATATGAGATTTCTATTTGCTCGACAGCAATACTATTAAGTTGAGTATCTATCTCTTTGAGATTAACTAATAGGTTATAAAGAGTGTTTATTTGTTTGTTGTTAGGATATTGTTGTGTAAGGTGTTGCAACGAATTTTCTAGGTTAGCAAATGCATCTTTAAATTTTGTATTATGCTGATACCTTGTGTGCGATAAAATGGAGTGAGCAACCAATTGGCATGCTTCAGCTTGCATCGATAGTAATTTCTGGAACCGGAACAGAATATCACTATGGGGAAAATCTTGATTTAGGTTTTGATATTTAATGTGAGATGAACTAGCTCGTTCATGTATATCTTGGACAATAAAATAGTAATGTAAGCTATTGTTAGTCCCTGTTTGGTTTTTATTATTTTTTAAGCGGCTTAGCAAGGTTACTTTCATTTGGTTCAGCGTATTGACCAGCTTGCTATTGGCCATAGCAAGATCAAAGATTGATTGTTGATAATTTTTTTCAACCTCAGGATCAAATAGATTGGCTTTATTAGCCAGGTAGATAGCAAGTTGTTGGTAACATTGGGCTAATTTATTATGTAAGGGCTGAATAGGAAAAAAAATATGGCTGATAATTGTTAATAAATAGTACCAAATGGCACCTATAAGTAACAATATTGGTTGTTGATACCAAATTGTAAAAATAGCCGTTCCAAGCATGGTGTAGATTGCGACCAGAAGTGCACCAAAAGCAATTGTTCCATAGGGTAGTCCCAAAACACCAAGGAATGTGAAGCTGAAAGTCGATATCGCTAATCCAATAAGAAATAACCAGGGATAGGGAAACAGTAACTCAACAGAGATAGAGGCAATCAGAAATGATAATAACGTGATGGCGATATTACGAAGCTTACCAATAAATCGATCATCAAGATCTGTTAATGCAGCGGCAACGACACCCAGTGTTAAAGGGATAGTTATTTTAAGCTGCTCACCTAAAATCCAAGGAATTAATGCTGTTCCTGAGAGCGCAATTAGTATTCGGATATAATAAAGGATATTGCTATTATAAAATATGTGGCGAAAGCCAGAGAACATAGTGAGCACAATAACCCCTAATTTGTCAGCGTACTAATTAATAATATAAAGCATCCATAATAACCTATAAGGTTTATTAAAGAGAAAAAACTTTTTCTTGCCATGGCCTAACATATTTTAGCTAAGGTAGTGTGTAATGGAATTGAAATCGACACATGTAGGTCAGCGTTTAGCTCAACATCCTTATAATCGAGTTCGCCTATTAAATGCTGGTGTTGAAGTGAGTGGTGAAAACCATCAGTATCTCATTCCTTTTAATCAACTTATTGATATACGTTGTAAGCGAGGTATTGTTTGGGGAGAGCTTGAATTTGAATTACCTGACAACCAGGTGGTTCGTTTACACGGTACTGAATGGAAGGAAACCGAATATTTTTTTCATTATCTTATGGATATTTGGAAAAAATGGAGCCAAGAAATGAGTTTGATTTGTGCAGATATTTTATCTGAACAAGTGCAAGAAATTGAAAAATACTTAATTCAGGATAGTTGGTTTACCCAGGCACAACTTAGTCAGTTGCAAAACCAAATTAATAACAGATTAAATAGCCTTCCTATACCGCTTGTACGTTTAAATGAATTTGTAAACTGTCGCCAAAATTTTGCTGTTTGCCAGCATTGGCTTAATTTGAGCCATCAGTCACTGTATGATATTAATCAATATTGGGTCGCTCGTTTGCTTAAGCAGTACTCTGAATTTTTTCAGCGATTTACCATTACTCCGTTAAACCTATCTCAAGTCAATTGTGTAGTTAACAGCGAAGAAAATATTTTAGTATTGGGCGGGCCAGGTAGTGGTAAAACCTCTGTTTTGATAGCGAAAATGGGTTGGCTTTTACTTAGGCAGCAGGCTATTACTGAACAGATTTTATTACTTGCTTTCGATGATAAAACCGCAAAAAAAATGGATGGACTTGTTCAGACTAATTTAGGACAGCAGGCATTTCACACAAAAACCTTTAATAGCTTGGTACTGCATATTATTCAAACTAGCAGTAATAAAAATATCACGATTAGTGAATTAGAAGTTAACCAACAAAAAAGATATAAGTTGCTGATCAGTGAATGGCAAAGGCAGTGTCATGAAAAAAAATCGCAGGCAAAGGGCTGGCGTGAGTATTTAACGCGAGAATTAGGATGGAATATTGCTAGCGGTGAGTTTTGGCATGACAAACAATTAGCAGAAAGAGTGGTAATTCGTTTAGATAATTGGCTTAATTTACTACGTAGACATGGCGGAAGCCAGAAAACTATAAGTGATTTAGCAACGCCAGCAGAGAGCAAGCAACTGCAAATGGAGCTGCGATTAGTAGCACCTATTGTTAAAATATGGAAATCGACGCTAAAAGCTGAGGGAGCGGTTGATAGCTTAGGGCTTATACATCAAGCAATTAATTTATTACATAAAGGAAAATTTATAAGCCCATGGAAATATATTCTGATTGATGAATTCCAAGATCTATCGCCATTAGAAATGCAGTTACTGCAGTCATTACGCCAACAGAATAGACAAACGCACATGTTTGCTGTTGGTGATAATGGACAAGCAATTTATCGTTTTTCGGCAGCAAAATTAAATTTAATGACTACTTTTGAACATTATTTTGGTAACGGAGTTTACTGTACACTTGATACTACTTACCGTTTTAACGATTACACTGCTAAAATTGCTAATCAATTTATACAAATGGATCCTGAGCAGCAGATTAGACCATTAAGAAGTTTGGTTAAAGCAAATAAAAAATCGATAGTTTTATTACCAGAGGAACAACTGGAAAATTTACTTAATAAAATGAGTGGTTATGTTACAGAAGAAGAGACAATTTTCGTTTTATCGCGTTATTTTTATTTACATCCTGCGGTGATTAAAAAAGCTAATATTCGTTGGCCAAAATTAAACATTAATTTTATGTCTATCCAAGCGGCAAAAGGGAGTCAGGCCGATTATGTTATCATCCTTGGCTTACAGCATGGAATAGATGGTTTTCCGATCTGTCAACCTGAGTCTGCAATAGAAAAAGTATTATTACCAAAGTTTGCTATTTTTCCTGATCGACAAGATAGACGATTATTATATGTTGCATTGACTCGAGCTAAAAAACGAGTTTATTTACTTTATGACAAATTAACCCCGTCTGTTTTTGTTGAGCAATTGAAAAAATTAGGTGTATTACGACAGAAAAGACCATAATTCTTATTTTATTGTCACTTTTTTATTATCTTAACTAAATTTCTGCGAAGAATTTATATTTGTAATTAATAAATTAAAATTATTAGTTAATACGTGTCTCAAGGTATTGTTGATAATTAGGGATCTCAATTTCAGTGTCGTGATCAAAAGCTGGTGAGGTGATAATAAAATCAGCACTTGCTATATTAGTGGCAACAGGAATATTCCATACAGTAGCGAGACGAAGAAGTGCTTTTACGTCAGGATCATGTGGAACTGCATTTAATGGATCCCAAAAGAAGATCAAAATATCGATTTTTTGTTCGGCAATCATCGCACCAAGTTGTTGATCTCCTCCCATTGGCCCGCTGAGCATATTAATAATCTTTAATCCGGTATGCTGGTGGATCAAGTTACCTGTGGTACCAGTAGCAAATAATTTGTGTGTTTTTAGCACCGAAATATGTTTTTGAACCCATGCTAATAGTGATAATTTACGGTGATCATGGGCAACTAGCGCAATATTTTTATTTTTTTTTAATCGGCGAATAACGAATTCCATAAAGCTCCTCACATTGATAGATGTTTGCTAAGATAGCAACTAAATCACTATCTACTATTCATTGAGTTACCTCAACAGATTCGACAAGTGTAGTAGCACTTTGTTGCGATTTATATCATAGTGTAGGTTATTATTTTTAAATTATGGAGTTGGCATAAATGCTTGAGAAAAAACTGGTAGATATTTTAACAAACATAAAATTTATAGCATTAGTTGGCGCCAGTGATAATGTCGAACGTCCAAGTTATAAAGTTATGCAATATCTTATAAATCAAGGATATAATGTGACTCCTGTTAGTCCAAAACTAGCTGGAAAAAAATTACTTGGACAAAAAGTTTATGCTCAATTAGCTGATATTCCATATCCGATTGATATGGTTGATGTTTTTAGAAATTCAGCGGCAGCATTAGAAGTTAGCCAACAGGCAATCGCTATTAATGCAAAGGTACTTTGGCTACAATTAGGTGTTATTAATGAAGAAGCTAAAAAAATAGCTGAGCGAGCTGGATTAGCAGTTGTGATGAACGCATGCCCCAAAATAGAAATACCTCGCTTAGGTTTAGAGAAATAGATCAAGGAAGATGATAGACTAATCATCTCCATTGATTTGCTTTAATTAGTTAATTACGTAATTGTGGTGCTCTCAGTTGAGTTTTAATCGATTCCGACAACTCATCTAAAGACGACTGTTCTGGGTGTTCATCAGAGGTTTCATAAGTAATCTGAGCTTCAGCCAGATATGTGTGAATAGGTTCACCATTATCATCTTCCATAACGACATGGTACCAGGGAGCAGAGCGTAGAGCTGCATTAGCTGCAATATCGTCATCCTGTGGTTTATCCAGCGAGTATTCGGCGTCAACGTCGACTATTACTCCAAGATAACCTAGGAGTTTGTGCCTTACTTGTTGCCCAATACTAAATTTACTGGTAGTCATCATAGCTACCTCCTAGAAGCCTTACATATTCTATAGGTAATGATATGTGGGTAATAATATAAATTTCAAGCAGGTCACTCTGTTACGCTAGTTTCTTAAAAGCTCTAATCCATATAGATTAAAAACTCTATACTATGAGAGTATCTGTTGTTTACATAAAAAACAATATGTTGAAGTTATTATTTATTATAAGAGAGCACTAAAATGCGAAAGATAGGTAGAAATTACTATATATATGGGCGAGTTCAAGGTGTAGGATTTCGCTATCATACGTTACATTGGGGGAAAAAACATGGATTATATGGTTATGTTTATAATCGCTATGATGGTAGTGTCAACATTAAAGCTTTCGGTACATTAGAGCAAATTCAACAATTAGAGGATTGGTTAAAAGCGGGTGGGCCAGTAGGTGCTAAAATTGAATATTATAAAAGTGAAGAGTGTCATGTTGAAAAAGAGGTAGTCGATTTTCATATTCGACACTCATTGTAATAGTTAAATACATTTTACCGGCTTAGGTAAACCGGCAAGTTTTGTAGCTTGCTTTGCTGGTCCTTTTGGAAAAAGGCCATAAAGATAACGGCTATTGCCAATATCCTCACCATATTTTTTAGCAATTGCCTTTACTAACATACGAATAGACGGTGAAGTATTGAATTCGAAATAAAATTCGCGAATGAAGCGAATAATTTCCCAATGTTGTTCTGTTAATATAATATTCTCTTGTTTAGCTAATAGATATACCATGGATTCACACCATTCATGGCTATTTTTAAGGTAACCATCAGCATCAGTTTTAATTTCACTACCTTCAAATATAAACATATGATATTTCTAAGCTTAAAAAAATGTATAGCTAATTTAGCAAAATTGAGCTTTTTACCCAAGTATATTCGTAAAATGCCGATAAATTAAGCAAATAATCACTTTATAGCATAAATATAAAGCGATTAAATTATATAAGGCTTTACAACTACTCAAGCTGTGTTTATAGTTTTGAACATTGCGGAGGGGTGGCCGAGCGGCTAAAGGCAGCGGTCTTGAAAACCGCCGATGGGAAACCATCCGAGAGTTCGAATCTCTCCTCCTCCGCCATTTCTGCTTTTAGCAACCTCTGCTGATCACGGATAGAGCTACAGTAATTCAGTGAGTTTTATTGCATACTATTACTACTACTATTTTTAACCAATTGGTTGAAGTTCCCTAAACTCAAAAATAGCGCAATGAATGAAATTTAAATAATCAATTACTATTAAAACTAGTTGATTTATAATATTTTTTATTCCGTCTACCTATGGCTCCATTTTTCTTCTTCCAAATATATTCCATAATGGATATAAAGAAGTTGTTTGTATTTTGTAGAGTTAGATTTTTCTTTTACTTTATTGTCATTAATATATTGATCTCTTATTAATATTTAAGAAGAGGTAAATAATTTTACTATTATAATCTAGAGCAAATATTTATTTTTTGACCATTTTCAGTTGTTGAACCTAGTGGTTCTCCATTTCCAAACTGAGTGTCGCATGCCATTTCGGTCGCTATTTTTTCATCTGAAGAATTATCTTTATCAGCATCTGATAAATTATTTTTATCAGCAAAAGCCAGCAAGCTGATAGCTAAAACAGATGTAATAGTAAATATTTTAACGAGTTGTTTCATAATTTGTTCTCTTTAAATGGTTAAAACTATATTCGATAATAATTTTATTTTCAGCAATATTGTGTTGTGTTATTTTGGCGCCATTTTTTGCTGGATGGTTATTTTTTAGCAAAAGCTGGCTGTTGCTACCGTTTAGGCAGCAACAGATATAGAGGCTTCTATTGATAATTATCTTAAGAATCACAAAGAGAAATATCGTGTTGTGCATTTTGACAAGGGGTTATAGTATCAGTAAATTGCGGATAAAAAGAGGGATCTGGGCTACTAAGATCCGCATGTTCCTGTTGTTCGCCATGACCTTCAGAATGACCATGTTCACCATGTGTACCAGTATGCTCACTATGACTGGCATGACCACTATGACCACCACCATGGCCGACGTGACTACCATGATAATTTTGAACATAATTATCAACTTTTGCTGAACTATTAAAAGTAGCAAAAGAAAACAATACAGTAATAAATAAAACTTTAGATAATGTTTTCATAATTTACCTTATGCTAAGTTGTTTGTTTATCTATTTTTGTATGAATAAATTATCAGTAACAAAAGATAGTCAAAAATTATTTATTTGTAAAATAATATTTACTTTATGTTAAATAAATGAAAATTAATGTTTGTGATATTTGCATTTTATTGTGTTGTACTTGTTGATAATGCAAGACAGAGTTAAATGTTCTTATATTTTTAATTACCCACTTAAAGTCATCATTTTATAAATTTTACTATTAACAATGAGTTCTTTATATCGCCATTTGTTATTACCACAGAGATATAACGTGAAAGTCAAAATAAATAATTGCAGATATTATTAATGTCTTAATTGATAGCTTATCACAGTAAATATAAAAGCCAGCATACTGCTACTTTGTGCTGCGAAAAATGTTAGCAGGCATATTTTGTCTATAATAATAATTAACTGCTTGAAGTATAAGATAGGTAAAATGATAAAGAAAAAACAGGTATGGTTTTTTTGCATTGCTTTAATCGGTCATCTGTTTCTTTTTATTTCCTCTGCACTTTCCAATGAAAACAAAGATATAAAGTCACGACAATTTATTTTCAATTTGGCTTATGGAAATGGTTGGGCGAGTGAAGGTGGCGGAATGAATTGGGGAAGCTATCAGGTAAGCTTTAGTGAAAAAATAGCAGATAATTTTTTCGCTTCATTGGTTTATCTCAATGAAGGCCATCCAAATAATAATCATCGCGACGGTTTTGCCGTTATAGGCACTGGCGTAGTTGATTTCAATCAACGAATACAGTTAGATTTTTCAGTTGGTCCCTATTTTAGTATGAATACAACTCGCCGTAATAAACAAGAATATAATGATAAACGAGTTGGCATTTATGGTTCAGTCGCGTTTATTTATTACCTTATTCCAGATGGATTCTTTCTTAAAGCCCAATATAATCATGTGCAAATGCTTAATTCTTTTACAACAGATTCAGTCATGGTTGGTTTTGGTGCAAACTTTCAAAATGAGCTACCATCTTCGTTTCCTACTAAAGATATGCAGATAAGTTATTGGTTAGGGACTTCGCAAACTAATCGGGCAAATTTACCATTAAAAATGGGTCACCAACTAGAGTTTAAGCATTTAATCAATGATGCTGCTGCTTATTCAGTGAGTTACCTTTATGAAGGGGATAATGGTCTAGTTAATAGGCAAGGGGTTGTTGGCCAGATTTGGTATGTCATGCCGATATTAACCCATTGGGATATTAGTGCGGGTATTGGTCCTTATTATAACGATGATAGGCATGAAATAAAGAACAAAAAAGATTTTGCCGGCGTCATTAGCTTAGAGATAAATTATCAATTAGTTAGTCATTTAAGTACTAATCTTCGCTTTAATCGTGTTGTTTCGTTTAATGATAAAGATCAAGATATGTTTATGGCAGGAATTGCTTGGAACTTTTAACATTTTAAGTTAGTTATTTTTGCTGTGAATTGCTCATAAACTTATTAGCGAGTAAATATCTTTAAGAGTTGTTTAATTAATTTTTCAAGCCTATATTATTAAATATATTTTATACATCACTTATTTTTATCAATTTAGTTTATTTATTACCATAAAAAACCGTCAAAAAAAGCATAAATAGAGGGTGTATGCTTAAAGAAAAATTTTATGTTTTTATATTAATGATATTATTTCCTACTATTGGATTAGCAGCGAGTTGCACTATGTCAAATAAAGAAGGCTTTCACCTATATGGAAATAATTTATGTCTATCAACGTTAAACTATATTGATAGTATGGCATCAGAGCGACAATTAAATATTAACAGTTTTCGCATATTGGATAATAAAACAGTTATCTTTGCTGCTAACTCTAAGGCAGGTTCATTTTTAATGTTGGCAACGCCGAGTGAGGTCGTGAAAATTTTAGGTGAAATGCCAAATAGGGATATCAAAAAAAATATTAAAAGTATCAGACAAGTCGATGTTTTTTTAATAAAAAAAGATGTTTATTTCTTATCCAGTGCATGGGCTACCTCGGGAGCAATACATAAAATAACATGGAATAAGATAATCAATATGTTTAATAATATTCCTATAACTATTGATGATATAAAATTTATCACAAACGGTAATTCTTTTTATATTATTCAAAGTGGTAAATATCAAGGTTATATAATTGCTAATAAACATAAATATAGATCTGGTGGTGGTTCTTATGATATCTACGTTCTGGTTTCTCCTTCAGGTAAAGAAATAAAAGAAATTGGACTGGAAAAACAAAGCGTCAATGATTTTCTGTCTTTATCAGGTACTAGCGAAACATTATAGTAAAAGAACTAGTTAACATTGATATATTAAAATTATTATTTATAAGCCCGCTAAACCAGTCTGAAGAAGGCTGTTACCTAATAATAAAATAACGCATAATCGCAAAAATTTCTGTAAAGCTACCAACCACCCAAACCCATTGAATTTTGCGATGTTAATCGCTATTCGCTATTAAAATGATGGTTACTAATAATACTACCACTGTCGTTATTTTTACCATCAAATATAACATTTTTTAACAATATATTATTGCTATCTCATTAATCAATATACAGTCAAAATAGTAGTAATGAGTTAATCACTGTATTTAACATAAAGATATTAATAACGGTATTACACCTGGGTTTGATTATTTCTTAAAAGATTTATTGTGGTTATCATCTATATTGACTAGAACAAAGATAGTAACAACGATCCTAAGCACTGAGGTTAGCTAAAGGCATAGATCGGTGATAGTTTTAGGATCATTTAGTTATTTCTGTGTAGGATTTATTATCGCTATTGCATTATTAGTTAAAAGGAGGATAGCAATAATGACGGTAGTTACTGAGGTTTGTGCCAACCAATATATTGGCGATTGCGCTACAACTGAATTTGATTATAAATTTAAAATATTTAGTGAGCATCATTTAGTTGTCATTATGACTGATGGCAATGGTGATCATGCACAAAGATAGACATTAAATAAGGATTATACAGTAATCGGTGTTAATTGTGACGAAGGAGGCAAAATCATTTTGTCATCCCCTTTATTTAATGGAAATCATTTATTGATAGAGAGACGTTTACCAGCAAAACAAGAGATAGCATTTGAAAAATGCAAACAATTTCATGCCAAACAACATGAAAATGCATTTGATTATCTCACGATGTTAGTTCAACAAGTGTTAGAAAATGCGTCGCTACTGCTGCAGCAACCAAGTAAGCTAGCAAATTATTTTGATGCTAAGAATTATCGTATTTCTAATATTAGTCAACCTAAAAATGATAATGATGCGGTTAACCTTGGCGTAATGCAATCTGCTATAAAAGATATGGATTAGATCGATACGGGTTAATGACATTGATATACCTGCATTACCTGATGCAAAAAACCGTAAAAATAAGCAGCTTGGTTTTGATCAAAATGGTCAACCGACCTTGTTTGATCTTAATCAATCAGGCATGTCTGATTATATTTTAGTCGATTCATTTGAAAAAGGATTTGAAATAACAAGCCGTTATCATGCATTGCAATATGAGAAAGAAAATAGATATTACCGCTGGGCAGGTGAGTTACCAAAACGGGTTTTTGAAAATTCTACACCCGTATCGTCAGGTGGGATAAAGGCTGGTGCCTGGATACAAACTGTTGTTAACTCATATACAAAAAAGGAAATTGATAATCAATTTGTTAAAGTTAAAGATAGTCGGGCTGTGCAATTTTCTGCCTTAGATTTAGTGAAAACAGATCATTATGCTGGTATGTCAATGAAAAATAATGTCCAGCAGGTATCTTTGTATATTTCTGGTAATAGTGCTTATAACGTAGTGGCTAGAAATAGTAATAACAACATTAAGTATTCAATATCATTTCCTACTTATTCAAGTACATTAGCTGCAACTAATACTTTAGATCATATAACTGCTTATGGTTTTAACGCTATTCATCCTACCAGCGATGCTGTCATCAGATTAGGTGCAGACAAAGCTGACTATGACTTAGTTTGTGCAAGAAATACCCATAAATTTTTTATCCGCAATAATAATACCCATCAAGTTATCTATTTACCAGAAAAGCAAGGAACATTTGCTATTCAAGAGGATAATTATAATAAGCAGCAGATTGATGCTAAATTAGTTGGTATTAAATGGAGCGCTAAAAAAGCGGTAAATGGTTGGATGAAAGAGCCTTACACGGGCATAATTATTCAATGGGGACGTGTTCCTAGAAAAAATAGTTCAAGAAATTTCTTTCCTATTACTTTTCCTAATGCTTTGGCCAGTATGGGGGTCGCTAATTTCAACTCTAATTCAAATCTAACTGAATTGTATACGCCTAATATATTAGATGCCAATAATAGTGGCTTTACCATGCGCCAAACCAAGGTAACTAATGGCAGTAATGCTTCTCCACTAGTTGATATGAGATGGATTGCAATAGGATGGTAACAATGAAAGAAGATAATGTTTATTACTTTAGTGCAACAAAATTATGTTGGTTATCTGAATCTTTGAAAGATAGTTACATTAGTGCTGGGACTTGGGATGATGAAGCGACTAAAATTCCTTTTAATATATATAAAGAGTATGCACTTTGTGCGCCGCCTGATGGAAAAATGTTAGGTGCAGATCAAAATGGCGCACCTATTTGGATTGATATTCCACCTAAATCTAAAAATGAATTAATTAAAGATGCAGAAAATACAAAAATTGAATTAATGCAAAATGCAGCGGGGATCATAGCTCCCTTACAGGATGCCATTGATTTGAATATAGCAACTGATGAAGAATATAAAAAATTGATGGAGTGGAAAACCTATCGCGTGCTATTAAGTCGTATAGATATATCAATTGCGCCTAATATCAAATGGCCAAAGTTGCCTAAATAAAAAAGTTATTTTATTTGTTATTAGAATAATTTTTCAATCATTAATTTATGAAATACTATTTTTAATTATAATGCAAGTTAGTTATTTGAAATAGTAAAGTTAATATAGTAAGAATATAAATTACCTTTGATCTAACAGCTGTTTTGTAATAATTTGACATCTGTTAGATCAGATTAAAAATAGTCTATTTTAGCCAATAAAAAACAGAAGATTACTGTGATTTATTTTACAATGCTTTTTTAACAATCTTTTATTTTTTTCCACGGAAATTCGCCACTATCTGGCTCTGGGAAGCCTGGTTCAGTGCCTTTACTCCACCATTTTGCTTCCCAAACAGCTTTATTCCATTTGACTTGAGCTCCGATCTGGTAAGCTGCCTCTTTTAGCCACGGTGTGGCTGTATAACATAAATCAGCATCACAATTTTTTATTTTTTCCCAAGGTAATTCACCGCTGCCTGGTTCAGGATATCCTGGTTCAGTGCCTTTGATCCACCATTTTGCTTGCCAAATAGCATTATTCCATTTTACTCGCATACCATTTTGATAGGCAGCATCTTTGATCCATTCTGCGGTATTTAGACAGATATCATTTTGTTGATTCATATAAATTGCTCCATTATTTTGTAAAAAAATTAAGTACTTTCACTCTATGTATATACAAAATGAATGATATTCGTTTATTTGTTATCTAACGAATTAATTTTTATTAAAAAAAGTTATGTTATAACTAATATTATTCTTTGTAATTTAACATATAAATTAAAAAATTATATTTTATTTTTACGTAGTTACTAAAAATTAACAATATAATGAGATTATATTTTTAATAAATTTATTTTTTTTATATCAATTTTTATGTTTTTTTATTTAATTAACGTTCGTAACTTTATTTCTTTTATATCAGGTAATGTAATGTTAATTGTGAATAGCATTTCTGAGAGAGAAATTATTAAATTAAAGTTTATGAAATAATGATAAAAGTATTTAAAAAAATTGATAATAAACAAAATTACTTTAATAAAATAATAATCAGCGGGGTTAGCATTGTTTTCAGCAATGACAGAAAATTGGTTTATACTTTTTATTTATATTGTATTTGCTAATTTTATTGTTTTTAGTTTTAAACTAGATTTGCAAATAGATAATTAGAATGGTTTTTATCATAGGGGAGTTGGTGCTTATGTCGGAACATAAAAAATTCGCTTTTATCAGCCGCTTAAAGGCCATAATCATACATTTGGTGATGAATGGTTTGCTCTTAAGGCAGAAGCATTTGCGCGCTTTTTTGGCACCCCTGGTTTTTTAATTGGGCAAACTGTTGTTGTGGCTGTATGGATCTATCTTAATATAACAGGGATCACTAAATTTGATCCCTATCCGTTTATTTTACTGAATTTAACTTTTAGTCTGCAAGCAGCCTATGCGGCGCCGTTAATATTACTTGCACAAACTCGGCAATCTGAACGTGATCAAGCACATGCGATAGCTGATGCTCAACATAGAGAAGATTTAGCTGAAGCAACGGCGCAAAGGCAAGCTATTGCCGAATATAACGCTGAGCAATTATTTGTATTACTTCAACAAAATACAGAGTTAACCAAATTAACGAAAGAAATGGCCGAGCGCATTGAAAGCTTAACCATTCAACTAGAAAGCCGTACTCGCAAATAAAAATTATTTGGCAAAATGGCAAACAATAAATTTATTTACTAACTGGCTCTTTGTTTAAAGTAAATAGCGCTTATTGCATTAAGTATATCTAGGTCCTTTATGTAAAGCATAAAGTGAAGAGAGAATTGGTGTAGAGTAATAGAAAAGACGACGTTTTAGCCACCGAGTATCTTCTCTTTCTTTGGTGCTAATTCGTCCTAATCGCCAAGGTTCTGGTTGGCAAGCTTTATTCATACGACGTTCAGTCGTATAGAGATAATTAAATCCCAGCTCTTTGGCAATTTTTGCGTAGTCTCGATTATAAAATCCTTGTGGCCAACATAAATGCTGACTGCAATAACCAAGTTGTTGGATAAGCATATTACGGCATTGTTCAATATCTGCAATTAATGCTGCATGGCGTCTTTCAATATTAGTTTCCAATTGATCCCAACGTAAATGTGAATGAGTGTGGTTATGGAATTCGATTAATCCACTAGCTTGCATGCGCTCAACTTCTGACCATCGCAGCATAACATCATCGGCTTGACCGTTACGTATCTTTGCTTCACATTCACGGTGTGAATATTTAATATTAGATAGTTTTCTAACCTGACCATTGCCAATATCTTTTGTAATAAGAAAGATACTGGCTTTAAGCTGCAGTTGTTCTAACACAGGAAAAGCGTAAACCCAATTATCTAAATAACCATCATCAAAAGTGATCACGACACTCTTGCGTGGAAAAGCTTTACCCTGATAAAATTGCTCTAATTCTTTTGTCGAAAGGGTTTTCCAGCCGCTATTAGCTAACCATGTCATCTGTTGGGTGAAGGTTTTTGGCGATAAAGTAACTAACCCGGGAGACGGGCTAACATGATGGTACATAAGAATAGGAATAGTTGTTGCATTCATTATATTAATAAAATCATAGATTAATAGGTAATAAACTATTTTTACTCAATTATTAGCATAATGGCAAGTATTTAATATGTTGTGCGAATGTTGATTTTATTAATCAATCAAATAGTTAGAGAAAAAGAGTGAACACCAATTATTTGTGTGATTAGAAGACAAATATAGTTAATTATTAGCATCATTTGTTAAATTATCTATCAGCAACAGATTTTTTTTCATCTATCAACACCTGACTTTAGTTAGTTATTTATCATTCCTGATTGGTTTTATTGTTTGAATTAATATCCGACACTTTGCCAATTTGTAATAAACGAAATAAGCATGATTCAATTGAAAATTTCTTGGTTACTTGAAGTTGTCCGCGTTGAGCCATCTCTTGATATTTTTTAGGTTGCTGTAAAATCATCAATAGCGGCTACCCAATTGTTGATATCAGATGGTGGCAATAACAGTCCATTACTTTTATCTTGGATAATATCAGGTAGCCCACCCACATTACTAGCAAAGACCGGTACAGCGAAAAAAAGTGATTCAACTGCTACCATACCAAATGCTTCTTTAGTAGAAGGAATTACAGTTAAAGATGCGTAGGAATATATGGAGGAAGAAGGAAAAACAATACCGGCGAGAAGTGTTTCAGATTCTAAATCATAGTCGATAATTTCTTTCTGTAATTTAGCCTTACAAGCGCCATCGCCAATAATTGAATAACGAAATAAACGGTCTTGTCGCTTTAATTGGGCGAGTGCGGCTAAAATAATATCATGTCCTTTTTCTTCTCTTAGCATACCAACTTGAATTATGATTGGGGCTGTTCCTTCATTTATCCAAGTTAAAATATCATCAGCGACAGGGGTATGATTTTCCGCAACCATTTTAGAAAAATCAAATCCAGGATGAACAACCTTAACCTTTTGTGACAAACAACCACTTTGTATTAATGTTTCCCGCATTGGTTCGCTAGGGACAATAACATAATCGAATAAATAATTCATACTGAAGGCTTTTATTTTACCTGACAGATAGGTCTTTTGTCTCAGTACACATGGTCGTTGTTTCTTCGCTAGTGTTTTTACAGCGATGGCAAGATTATTCGCATCATGGCCACTGTGGCAAACGGCTAAAATTGTTTGCTGTTGGCGAAGTAGTTTGCGTAGGCGTATGATTGACGAGGGATGAGCACTATTAGTAAATGAAACATGATGGATTGGAATGTTATTTTTTTTTTGCTTCATGGGCAATTTGACTGTCGATATGGCAAGCTAAAGTTACGTTAAAGCCTCGATGTATTAAGCCTTTCATTTGTAGTAAAGCTTGAGCTTCCTGGCCACCAAAATTCATCGAAGATTCGGTATAGATAATGGATGTATTCATAATATACCCTGATAGTTAGCCCGCTTGTTAATTGACTTGCTGTTCGATTAACAAAATAAATGACATAATATTCTAATTTTTATGTTATTTTGCCAAAAACTTTAGCGCTATAAGTTAGTAATCTGCAATAAAACAGTTATGTCTCTAATGTTATAATTTTGTTGTATTGAAGTATTTAATTAAAATGTGTTAACCATGCTTACTTTAACTAATTGTAGTATTTTTTTATAGTAATTTTTCCTCTTATTTTGCAATTTTAATTTTATAGGATCATTTCTACATTTTATGGTCATCTGTTTACGATCATAAAAATAGCAGAGGTAAAAGATTGCGATATGATGATGTTAACACTGTTTTGGGGCATAATGGATGCCTATATTGCTAAATTTTGACAAGTATTATAATTGAATAACAATTATAATATAATTATCATGTAATCAATTGATAGTTGATATAAAATTGTTGAAAAATTTTATGCGATAGCTATACAAAAAATTAAATCATTACTTTTATTATCATAGGATATTTAATACTTAACACCTAATTTAATTACATAAACTCAATAGGTTAATTACAATAACATTTTTTTATTAATGTTAAATAATTATTATGTTGCTTAAAATGTCTATTTTTATTTTATACGGCAAAATGTAAAATAGAGATTATAGTATTGCTTGATAAGTTTTGGATTGGATACTTTATTTATTTTTTAGTTAAGGGTTAAATAATGAATATTTTTATGAATAAATTTATATTATTGTTATTAAGCGTCGTTTTATTTTTCTTTTCAGCTTTTAGTTTGGCTATCTCATGGAAATTGCTTATTTCACCACAACCTAATGTACTATGTGATAGATATATATGTGTTGATAGTATTGTAGGAGTGTCAGTCAGTTTAACCGAAAAATATTTAGGTAAAAAACAAGCTAATCGCTTATTGTCTCAAGGTTTATTTGATAAAACGGCCTTTACATTTGATAATGGGGTATTTTGCGACATAAAGGATAAAAAATGCTACGTTGATAGATATTTTAATGGGAAAGGGCAACGAAGCAATGTATGTCAGCAGTACACAGAAAAATTATTTGGAAATTAAAAATCGGCAAAAGTAGCTAATAGGTTGTATTTATTTTTTTATAATTAAAAATGGCTTTTTACTATTATGTTAAACGATATTCTAAACTCCAAATTTACTTATTTTTTTGGCATTCTATTGATTAAAAAACACTTACTCTTTTAAAGTAAGTTGTGATATTTTTATGGTTATAGAGTTGTAAAATAGAAGTATTAATATTAAAACGGAAAATATTATCATAGAAATTTTTATTTAAATATAAATATTGCGGAAATTATTGATATAAACGATCGATAATTGTATTACAATAGCTTAAGTCTATCATATATGGAAGTATTGATCGTTTATATCAATTTTTTTTATGTGACTATTTTAGGTATGATTTATTCTATAAATTTTGTTTTGGTTTAATTTATAATGATAACATTAACTAAGATTTATATTTTCTTTTAATATCTATCACTTGGTGTATTAAATTTTACTGAACTTGAGGGCAATGAAAAATGTATTACTAACACGTTTAAACAAAATGCTATCTACATTGTTACTAGTGTTAAATCGTTAGTTTTTGTGAGCTATGATTTTTCTGATTATTGGTATCTTTATGCTTACTATAATTAGAGAAGTTACGGATAGATATTCTATAAAATAATTTTTTATCAAAGTGGTTAAACAATAATTAGTTGCTTTAGTTTTAACCATTATTATTCTTTATGACATTATTGGCGCCAACACTTTAGGGATTGTTAATTTTATTATATTTTAGATATTGATCAAAATGAGCGTTTTTTAGTAAAAAATTAATAATAAATAGTACATAGGTATAAAAAATAATTAGTCATTTATTACTTGCTAAAATAGCAACTTGAGAATTTAATTAGAAAATTTTATCGTAAGATTTGTTGATTTGAGAAGGGTATCTATTATTCATAGAGAATGTAAGTTATTCAACTCAATAAAACCGAGTTAATATTGAGATTTACTAATTAATTTTCATTTAAGTTAGAACTCAATATTTTATCATTTTAATACGTTTATTTGTAATATTTTTTATTGCTTATATTTTAGTCGCTAATCTTTTATCTATTGATAAAGAATTTATATGCCTATAAGTTGGTTGAAATAAACACTATTTTAAAATGCTGATATTTTTACTCTTATTTATTAGAGTAGACAAGTAATTTTATAAAAAACATTATTTTCCTTGTGTGTTTAGAGCCAGTCATTTTGGCGATGCTGGCTTTTTTTTTGTAGTAATGCCAAGTTAAATTTAATAATAGCAAATGCCTATCTTAAATAACAATAATTATTATATGGGATTTTTTTATAATTCCTCGCCTGTGGTTAAATAATCGGTTTAGTTTTTTTCACTAATATATTACCTTAATTAGTATATTATTCTTATTATTGCGACAATATCTATTTGCTAAAGGTATGTGAAATGTTACAGAATGTTAAATAAATATTATGTGGCGCTAATAAATTTCTTATTAATAATATAAGAAAAATCCATTACTAAATATGTAGTGCCAAATACCCTTGTATTTCATGTAATTAATGTATAAATTAACAAATATTCATCAAAACAACAGGTGTCTGTGTTTTTTGTAAATAAAATTTTTTAATTGACTCCATTTAAATAAAATCTTATTAATAAAATGAATTATTATTAACTTTAAAGGAGCGTTAAAAAGATGAAAAAAATATTAACGTTATGCCTTCTTTTTATTTTAACACCCTCAGTAACTTATTCTGTAGAAAAATTTCAAGATTATGAATTAACACAGGTTTTAATTTTAAGTAGGCATAATTTGAGAGCACCTATCATATATGCAGATATATTAAAGCGTGCAACGAGTAAACCTTGGCCTATTTGGCATACAAACAATGGAGATCTTACGAATAAAGGCCACCAATTAGAGATTTATATAGGTAGCTACTTTAGGTCTTGGTTTGAAAGAATGGGTCTATTGCGTCAAGATGAATGTTCAGATGCAAATAATGTCTATGTTTATGCAAACAACCAACAACGCACTATTGCTTCAGCTCAATCTTTTATTTCCGGCGCTTTTCCTGATTGCATAGTTAAAGCATTTTATCGTGCTGATATGGCTGAAGGAGAGTTCGATCCTATTTTTGCTCCAGTTATCACTGATAATAGTATAGAATTTAAGCGGCAAGCCATAAGCGCTATGAAAGAAAAATTAGCACATTTGGATTTAGCTGAAGCTTATAAACAAGTTTCAACGATTTTGGATTTTAAGAATTCAACGCTATGTAAAAGAGATAAGTTATGCGATCTGGTTAGCTACCCAAATAAGATGATTATTAGTACAGGTAAAGAGCCCTTAGTGTTTGGCCCATTAGGATTAGCGAGCAATGCTGTAGATGTATTTGATCTTCAGTATTACGAAGGATTTGCTAACAAAGACGTTGCGTGGGGAACAATTAATACACCACAGCAATGGAAAACACTTAATAAAATTAAAAATGGCTATCATGCAGTTGCATTTACAACTAAAATAGTTGCTAAAAATATAGCTAAACCTCTATTAAAATATATTGACTTGCATTTTGTTCAACGGCGCAAAATTGAAGGCTCAAAATTGCTTATTATGTTTGGTCATGATTCAAATATCGCGTCAGTAATGTCTGCTCTTGATTTCGCTCCTTATCAATTACCTGAACAATATGAAAAAACGCCAATTGGTGGAAAATTAGTGTTTCAGCGTTGGCATAATAAGAAAACTAATAAAGACTATCTAAAAATTGAATATATTTATCCGTCAGTAAATCAATTGCGTTATGGTACGGCCTTGACATTGAATAACCCTCTAAAACAGGTAACTTTATCACTAAAAAATTGCCCTATTGATGGGAATGGTCTATGTAATTGGAATGACTTTGAAAAGAACATGCAGCATGCATTAGAAGATGAAATTTTGTTAATTAGGTAGGATTGAAGGGTGGCGCGATTAACGCTGCCTTTATTAATGTTCATCAAGAAAGTAAATATTTTGCTCGTTATTTTTTATAAAATGCAATTTTTTATTTTCTTTCTAGCTAACTATAAAGTTTATTATTTGATTATTAGTATTTATCTTAACCTAAGATAATATTGCTTTATTATTACTTTAATAGGTATTTTAACCAGATATCCCTCAACTTTTATTTTTTACTAGCTAATTTTAGCGTTAAGTATAATCCTCAACAATAAATAATTGAATAATCAACTCTTGCTGTGACTGCTGGCAGCATTTGTTTTTAGATTTATTCGCTTAAGAGAATCAGTAAGAGATTGGCATAAAAAAATAATATTATTTGACGCGATAATCTATACGTTAAAAAGAATGAAAAATAATACAGATAACTATTTTATTAACAAAATAGCGGTTATAAATAATTTAATAACATTAAATTATTTTAATGCCATAGAATATTTTATAAAACAGTTGTAAATGTAAATTAATTAGGTCATTTCTTACTTAGTATAATCTTGTGTTAATGTATTTTTTGTTATACAAATAATACCTTGTATGAGTATATAAATAATAATTTATGTAAATATACAAATCATGATCTACGTAAATATATAAATGGTAGTTTGTACAAATGTATAAATAAGGAGCGTTTGACATGAAAAAATTAGTAACTCTCACGATAGCAACATCATTGATTGGCTTCTCTTTGACATCTCAAGCCACTGAAAATTGTCCGGCATTAAATAAAATTGAAAGTAGTAATGGTGTTTTCCGCGCAAATGGAGTAAATGGAGAGTGGCTTGGCGTGCTGCAAGGCATTATTGATGAAAAAACTACGGTACAATCTTTTGAAATGGGGCTTGCAATTACGGAAAGTCAGTCGGCTCCTATAAAATTTTAGTATTGTACTTATCGTGTTGGTGTTGATAAAACCCTTGATATGCGTTTAACACCAAAGAATGAAAAAGATTTTACTATCCAAACTGTAGGTAATTTATGGAAAGAAGAAGCTGGACCTTTTGGACTTATTTATAAAGTATGTGAAAAAACCGCGCCAGAGAATTGTAAGTTTACGATTCGTCAATAAAATATCACTTAAAAAATAATTTTTGGTTGGTTCTGTCCCTTTAAAGTTGCTTCAATTTGTTCAAAGCAACTAATATCAATTTATAGTAAGCCGCTATTGCTTATTGCTCTTATCTGGTATCTTTTTAATTCGGCGGAACCTTTATTCTTAATTTAGCCAAGAGCTTCTGTGTTATTAAAAAATCAAGCTAGCTTAAATAGACTAAATATTTTATTAAGCGAATTTTTGTTTTAGCCTAAAACGAAGTAGGATAGATTTTTCGCTTTCATTATATTTATTAATAATTAATTTCTATTAGGTGAAGTATATGAATAATTTCGGTATTGGTTCTAAACATGGTTATACACGATTATTAAGTGACAGTTCTATAAATACAACAGCGAGTGATATTAGCCATACTTCAGCATTACCTGATAAGTTTATTGGGGTAAAAAATAGTGCTGCTAGTAACTATCAGCCAGATGATTATGACTTGGCGCATAATGGGCGTAGTAATAGAGATAATGGCAGGGATGTAGTAAGAATGTCGATAAGTAGACTTTTAAAAGAGGTCAATGATTCTCCTAAAACGCAAATTGTTGATAAAAATTTAGATGATCTAATTGATAAAATGAAGAATAATGAGATTAACTATTATGTTATAAAAAAGGAGGTTAAAACTAGAGGTGATTTAAAAAAACTGCATGATCGCTTAAGGGGGTAAAACTAAGATAGCAGACCATAAAATGGTTTTTTTAAAAGATAAAAAATAATAATTAGCCAATGTTAGTGATTTTTCTTATCTAATAATAAATAGCGAATAAATGAATAAGCGTTTATAAAAAGTGAGTCAATGTTGCTAAAAAATAGCAGCAAAGTCTCTTACGCTAAATTAATTATTTCTTTTGTAAAAAGTTGACTGTTTGTTTATGATGGTCATCGACTCTGCTTGGCAAACAGAGAGCGTAGTTTTTGTAATTTGGCTGGGATTATGGCTAAACAATAACTGTTCTGTTGACCTTCATTCTGCCAGTAATTTTGATGATATTTTTCTGCCGGATACCATTTTTTAAATAGCTCCAGTGTTGTTACTATTGGTGCAGTATGGTTTTTTTGAGCATCGATTACCGCCATTTCGGCAGCCTGCCTTTGTTGCTCAGAGGTGAAAAAAATAGCGGAACGATATTGGCTACCAATATCATTACCTTGTCGGTTTAACTGTGTTGGATCATGGGTAGCGAAATGGATAGCTAGCAATTCATCATAGCTTACTTGTTGTGGATCAAAAGCGATGCGAATAGCTTCTGCATGCCCTGTTTTACCGGAACAAACCTGTTCGTAAGTAGGGTTTTCGACCGTTCCACCGCTATAACCGCTTTCTACCGATTTTACACCAATTACTTCTTTAAATATTGCTTCGGTACACCAAAAACATCCACCACTAATCACTGCATATTCAATTGTCATCGTGATTGCCTTTTAAACTTGTAATAGCGTGAGCATCAATAAATACGATTTATCAAAATGTTGATAGCTGTTTTGTTATGTTAGATGAGCCGCTTGGGGCTCATTTATACTGTAATATAACCTGCTATTGTTGGCCATGCTAATGATTAGCTTATTATTTTGATGATGAAAAATTGGTTAAATTTTGCTTCTTGTTCGATATTAATAGCACTATATTGAGAAGTGAACTTTTGTAACAATATTTTACTAATAGATCCCCTTAATTTTTACTAAGGGGAAGAAATTAATTATTTGGCCTAACTTGTTTGTTGATTAGCGTTCTGCAGCATTTTCCTGATCGGAATAATTAAGATTGCCAACACCGCAGCGCAAATTATTAATGCAATAGCAACCTGGGAAAAGAGGCTTGGCATAGACTGTAATTGTTCTTTATTGATATTTCCGGCCATAATTCCTGCAACCAGATTACCTAACGCACTGGCACAAAACCAAAGACCCATGACTTGTCCGCGCATTTTTTTAGGTGCCAATAGTGTCATTGTTGCTAGTCCAATTGGACTTAAGCATAATTCACCTAAAGTTAATAGTAGCATACTGCTGATCAACCAAACGGGAGAAACAATGATATTATGCGTAATAACTATATTTGCGGCTACCATCATAATGGCAAAGCCAGCGGCAGCAAATAAGATGCCAATAACAAATTTTGTGGTACTTGTCAGATTTATATTGCGCTTAGCCATCGTTGGCCATAGCCAACTGAATAGCGGAGCAAGAATGATGATGAACAGCGCATTAATTGCTTGAAACCATATGGTTGGAATTTCAAAGCCATTAGTAAGATAGCGATCAGTATAATCACGAGCGAAAATGTTAAATGAGGTCGGTTTTTGCTCAAAGGCTGACCAGAAAAATGTCGCTGAAATAAGTAAGATAAGGCAGACTAACAAACGCATCCGTTCATTTTGATTTAAACCCGTCAAGAAAAACATGTAAATAAAATAGAGGCTAACAAAAGTGGCAATGATATAAGCAAAACTTTTGGCCACAAGGGTGGCATTAAATGGCACAATATCTGTTGCAATAAGTATCACGATAGCAGCTAACAATACCATTGCTAATGTGATCCATTTACCGACGTTTTTACGCTTTACTGTTGGTTGCTCCCAACTAGCAGCAATGCCTGTTTCTTTACTATAGCGACGCATTTGTGGGACAGCATAAAATCGGAAGATAAGGAGTGCAATCAGCATACCAATTCCACCCAGGCCAAAGCCGATATGCCAGCCATATTTTTCATAAAGTGGGCCAATAATTAACGGTGCAATAAATGAGCCCATGTTAATTCCCATATAGAACAGTGAAAATCCGCCATCACGCCGAGTATCATCTTTTCTATACAGAGTACCAACCATAACAGTAATACAGGTTTTAAATAAACCAGTTCCCAATACAATGAATAATAATCCGATAAAAAATAGACTATTACCCCAGATGGCAGACAACGCGATAGAAAGATGGCCTAATGCAATAATCAGTGATCCATACCAAACCGCTTTACGTTGTCCCAACCAGTTATCAGCTAACCATCCTCCAGGGAGTGAAGTAATATAAACGCCACCTGCAAAAATACCCACGATAGCTGATGCTTGCTCGATTGTTAATCCCATTCCTCCTTGCAATAAGGTTGCGCTCATAAAGAGGATCAGCAGTGGCCGCACGCCGTAAAATGAAAAACGCTCCCACATCTCAGTTAAGAAGAGAGAACTCAGTGGATAGGGATGACCAAAGAAAGTTTTAGTTTTTGTTACAGTGCGTTGCATCTAAATATTCCCCATCAATAACTCTACCAGTGAAATTATAAAAGTTAAAAAATATTAGTTTTCGGTTATAAATATTATCTTTTTCAGTTCAAATATCGTTGCTAATCTAATATCGTGCAATATTATTTTTCTATCATATTATTAGAAAACTATAATTACTTTTATTTAAACCATTTTTCATCAAAAAGTCGACAAAAATATTATTTTCCCTACCTTCGACGGACTAAAAACAGAAAAAATAGTTACTATTATTTTTTAAATTTAATTATTGTTAAATATAAAAATCATGTAAAACAATAAGATAGTCTGTTATTTTCTGATTGTTATGGTATTGTGGTTAATAAGTTTAACTTGAAGTAAAAAAATTAATAAAGCTATCATTTCATCACATATTTGCGTGATTCTTTAGCATTTAATCGATAGTTTATTTAATAATAGCTAAATAGTGAAAAAGATCGCCTAGTTAAGTTTAGTGACTGGTTTTGACGATACAGTCACTGCCAGTAGTTAATCATGTATATTATCAAGATCACCATAAAGTGATGGCATGCCTGCAGGCCTGGTTTTGAATCGACGATGTAACCACATGTATTGCTCAGGTGCTTGCATAATCTCTTCCTCAATCAGTTTATTCATAAAAGTTGCAGTAGTAATTTCATCCTGTTGTGGGAAATGGGTTATTGCTGGTTGAATGAGTAATTCATAACCTTTAGCGTTAGCTAACCGTTTGGGAGTAAAAGGTATCATGGCTGGATCAGCAAGCTTTGCCAGAATATGGGTGCCTATGGTGGTAGCGGTATGTTTAACTGCAAAAAAAGGCACAAAAACACTTTTTTTGGGGCCATAATCGTGATCTGGCGCATACCATAAAATTTCTCCTTGTTTAAGGTTACGTATCATGCCTTTTATATCTTTGCGATCAAGCATGAATTTATTAGAGCGCAACCGTCCCTGGGTTTGCAACCAATCCATCACTGGATTGTCGTTTGGGCGATAAACACCAATACCAGGATTTAATATACCAAAGATACGCGCGCCTAATTCGAGTGTTAGAAAATGAATTCCTATTACGATGATCCCTTGCCCTGCCAACTGAACTTTTTCAATATTATGCTGACCCTTAATTGTAAACCAGCGTTTTACTCGTTTATCAGACCAGAACCAAGCCATACCCGTTTCAAATATTCCCATACCCACTGATTCAAAATTTTTATTGATTATTTGTTGGCGTTGCTGTGCACTCATGGTAGGAAAGCAGAGTTCCAAATTACGTTTTGCAATCAGTAGGCGTTTTTTTAGAAAGTATTTTGATAAGCGTCCAAGTCGAGTTCCCAGCCAATAGATTACAGGATAAGGTAGTAAAACCAGTAAATAAAGCAGCCCAATTCCTAGCCATGTTAACCAATATTGGGGATGTAAATATGAAATTTTAAAAGGAGATACTTTTATCATCTGCGTTCTGTTTAGTTAGTATTAATATTAGTATTATCTATTGTGACACTTTTTTAGCAAAGCTAAAACTTTAACTGGATATTTAATCACCATTTAGTTCTTATTCATGGCTTGCTTAACTTGGGGTTTGTTATACAGTTTTCACTGGTGGAGCTGAAGTACTGCTATTTTATATGATCTTTGTTGTCAATAGTTGGTGATCATTTATTGAAGAAGGTATATCGAGGTATTTTATCAGGCATATCAAGTGTAAATGAAATAAAAGGATAGTGAGCACGAGAATGATGGGTCGTACTCATTTTAAAGAAATGGAAAGCAGGAAAATTGCTATAAATTGAGAATAAAATTAATTATATTATTTATAATATAATTAAGTTACTTTCTATAAATAGGAAATATTTTAATCATTTGAATAAATATATTTAAAAATATTATAAACAAAAAAAAACTCAATTCGATTATTAACAAAAATTTTTTTAGTAATGTGCCTTTTATGGGAATAAACCGTACTATTACTAATCCCAAGTTTTCTAGCAATAACATGATTAGGTACTGCATTCATCCAATTTTTGATAATTTTTTGCTCTTGATAACTAAAAATTGATGCATTGTCATTTGATAAATAAGTGATATTTTTTAATATACTATTAGTTTCTATTAAGCGTTCTAATACGTAATTTAATATTTTTTTCGACATAATAAAACATTGGTTTTTTAGTAAAATGGGTCGATTTGTAAAGGGGTAAGGAGAGTCGAGATAAATATAGAAACGCACATTGTGTAGTTTTTCAATAAATGCTTGTAGTTGATTACAATACTCAGCATGGTGACAATAATGGGTTAAATTGGCTAAAACAACATCAGGAGAAAAATTATTAATATGATTTATGGCAGACTTAATACTATCTTGACTAATAAACTGAAGTTTATTGATTTTTGATAAATATTCACTGATGCCTAATCTTGTATAATAACACTCGTCAATAATTAAAACTTTCATTACAAAACATCCTTGTCTAAATAATAGATAAACAATAAATTTCTTATGGACTACTTACCATAAGTGCAATAAAAAATAGCGATAAAAATTTGTAAATATCTTACTGTTATATAATTAAAATATCATAGTAAGTATTTAATTGAATACCCATATTAGCTTAATATTCTTTATGAATTGATTTAGTTTATTTATATAATTTAGTTTTATTAATAACGCTTTTCAGAAAGTATATCCATTATCTTTCTGGATTGTTATTGGTTTTATTGTTTATTTTTTATAAATTTTATGACTAAAAAGATTAACCAATGCCTGAAGTGTTATTGATCATAAATAATATATTGTTCGCAAAATAAACTTATATAACAATGTTATTTTAAATGAAATAATGATTTTTTAAGTACAAATCTTAGGATGAAAGAAAACCGTGGTTGTGAGACTAATAATCGACCACGGCTATGGCAACTTTATCGTAGAGAATTATAGAACATTGATTTCCCAATTAGCGTTTTCATTTGCTAAAAAAGGAATTAAATGATTTTCACCTTGGGAAATTTTGTCAGCAATAATAACTGTTTTACGTTTAAGTTCAATAAACCCTTCATTAATGGGTAAGCCATAAAATTTAGCACCGTTTAATGAACAAAATGCTTCAAAATTTTCCAACGCATTCATTTCATCAAAAACGGTAGCATAAGCTGCAAGGGCAGTAGGCGCATTAAAAACACCAGCACAGCCACAGGCAGACTCTTTTCTATTTTGGGTATGGGGTGCGGTATCAGTGCCAAGGAAAAAGCGCTGACAACTCGTTGTTATTGCTTCTCGTAATGCTTTTTGATGGATGTCGCGCTTCAGAACAGGTAAACAATATAAATGAGGCTTGATGCCACCAACTAACATATGATTTCTATTAAACATTAAATGTTGTGGTGTAATGGTAGCAGCCAGGTTGTCATTACCAGCAAGTACATATTGAACGGCCTCTTTAGTGGTAATGTGTTCAAACACAATTTTTAGGCTAGGAAAATCTTTTCTAATAGGCTCTAACGTTTGCTCAATAAAATAGGCTTCACGATCAAAAATATCAATGTCACTGCTTGTAACTTCACCGTGTACTAAGAGTGGTATACCTATTTTTTCCATTATGGCAAAAACGGAATAAATATTTTCTATCTTTGATATCCCATAGTTAGAGTTAGTTGTTGCGTTGGCAGGATAAAGTTTACAGGCAGTAAATACTCTTTGCTTAAAGCCTTCTTCAACTATTTTGGCGTCAGTGGTATCCGTTAGGTAGCAGGTCATTAATGGTGTAAATGGATGTTCTTCAGGAGTCGCATGCAAGATCCTTTCACGATAAGATTTTGCTTGATTAATATCAGTAATTGGCGGTACCAAGTTTGGCATAACAATTGCTCGGCCAAAAAATCGGCTAGTATAAGGCACAACAAGTTTTAATATATCATCATCTCTAAAATGAACATGCCAGTCGTCTGGGCGGCGAATTTTAATAGTAGTCGTGATTTGGGTCATGAAATTGACTCCATCTTAAAAGTAGATAATGAAAAAGATGAGTTGTGAGCATGTTAGATAGGGATGATAAAGTGAAAAAAATAAAATAGCTATACTAAAAAGCAGATTAATCTGGCATCAAACGAATAAGTTATAAAAGTGATAACAAAAGTATAAGTTGAAAGGGGTTGGCTCCTCCAACTGGACTCGAACCAGTGACATACGGATTAACAGCCCGCCGTTCTACCAACTGAACTATGGAGGAATAACATTTGATGTGCAGTGAATGTTATCGACAGAAAGTTAATTTGTCAAAGACCAAAAGGAGTTATTTAAAACTTTCTATATGGTAACTTGCTGGCTAGCGAGAGGTTACTTGGTGGTAAGGCATGTAGCTTGATTTTTAATATATTTAATTTGCTATTGAAAACAAAAAACCTGCCAGTTGGGCAGGTTTACTGAAATTTGGCTCCTCCAACTGGGCTCGAACCAGTGACATACGGATTAACAGTCCGCCGTTCTACCAACTGAACTATGGAGGAATGGGTCGCGTGCTTCACAACGAGCCGAATAATAGCGAGGCTTATCTTAGTTGTAAAGTGTAAAAATGAAAATAATCACTGTTTGGTTATAAGGTAATCAAGAAAGAGGATTGCTGAATTAAAAAAAACAATTTTCTATTGTAAAATTTTTAAAAATTGACCAAATCGAGAGGCTTATTTTGCATTGGCTAAAAGAAATGGACTAAAAAGCAAATTTTGTTATGGCATAATTGATGGACATTTTAAGCAAATACTAAAAGCCCGCATGATTGCGGGCTTTTAGTATTTGGCTCCTCCAACTGGGCTCGAACCAGTGACATACGGATTAACAGTCCGCCGTTCTACCGACTGAACTATGGAGGAATTGAGTGAGCTAAAAAGCTGGCAGCATACTAACGATGTCCTAGACCACTGTCAATGTTAAAAATATAATATTTTTACTGTTTGTTTGTACTTTAATCACATTGAGTTAAAAATAAGCTATTTATCTGAATATTATATGATTTCTAATGATTTATGCGTGTTTTTTTATTGAATTAGGCGAGTATGCAAGTAGATATACATCATAAAATGTTATTTTGTTTTTTTGTTTGATAAGCCGTTTTAGTTCGGTTTTGATGGCATCATTGATAGTTGGTTCAGCAAGTATTTTTTTTATAGCTACATCTGATACTTCTTCAGTAACAAACCATTCACCATTGTAACATACCCGTAAATCCAGTATTCCAATATCTTTAAAACGGTATGTTGGTTTGATATCAAACAGCAATACTGCGGCCAATAGCAGGAAAAATAGTGTGAAGCCGATTGTCCAATATAACCCAAAGTAGGGTGTGTAATAGATTAGAATTGCTGTTAGCAAGTAAGCGATGATCATTCCTATACAAAGGTAGGGATGAGTAGTAATGAACTGCCAATTTAAATAAGGTCTATTATTACGGTTTTGCTGTTTGTTTATTTGGCAGAGATTTTCATTCAGGATTACTTTTATCATATCCATGATATTTACCTTAATTGATTAGATTTATAGATGAATCTAAGCTTTGAGACTAGCATATAAAATTGCTTGAGTTATCGACATTACCGTTTTTCTCTTTATTTAAGCAAAATCTTTATTGATTAGGAATTGTCCCAAACAGAAAAAAAATTTATATTTATGAATTTATTTAGATCATTTTGATTTTTTTATTAATTTACTGGGTTAACGAAGAATATTCTTGAAAAAATTCGATTTTTTTCTTAAACAAAAGCATAAAACTATTGATATTATTAACTACTCGTGCGTTAATGGGAGGAAGCCTAATAAACAGATCTATTTTATTTACGACATTTAAGTTAATGTGTTATGAGTAGCGTTATCCTTGATAGCCTTTCGACCGTTTCTTGCTGAGTGCTTCCATGAATTAAATAGTGATGTAGGCTTTTGTATACCTGCCGAAAACGGCAATGTTTATTTGTTATATAGGAAAAGGCACATGTCTGACAAAATGAAGGGTCAAGTGAAGTGGTTTAACGAATCTAAAGGCTTTGGTTTCATCACTCCATCTGATGGTAGCAAAGATGTATTCGTTCACTTCTCTGCCATTCAAGGAAATGGATTCAAAACTCTGGCTGAAGGGCAAAATGTAGAATTTACCATTGAAGATGGTTCGAAAGGCCCAGCTGCAGCGAATGTAACTGCTCTTTAAGATTAGTTAAATAAATGGATTTCTTGAAGCCTGTCGCGCAAGCGGCAGGCTTCTTTATTTTTGTCGTAAAATTTGTGGTATAGCTTATGAAGATCAATGATAGCGTTTTAGTAAAAACAGATGGTGACCAGATGCGGGAAGGTATTATTCGCTTAATAGAGCCTTTTAATGAGGGAATAATGTATTTAATTGAGTTACCTGAATATCCGACAGGTATTTGGTTTTTTAATGAGAGCGCAGCAGGTGCAGGTACTTATGTGATGCCAAAAGAGAGTGAATAAATTTAAATTAAAATCCTCATAACTTAGTGAGCGATCATTTCTGCACTGAATATCCTTGTTGTAGTAAATGATTTTTAAGCTAAGTAACTCGCTGATTGTTTTAATAAATAATTTATAACTCAATGTAGTAGGATATTGTTTACTACAAAATTATTATTTTAATATTATATTTTAAATTTTTTAAAATATGCATTTTATTATTTATCTTATACATTCTAAATTATAAATAAGTATGTCTATATTGAGATATGTTTTTATTTTATCAGATGTTTTCAATAAAAAAATAATCTATTTTTTTGTCATAAAATAAGTAACTTTTTTATATTAAAGATCTCTAATATTATTTTTTTGCCCAAAAATTCATTAAATTAGAATTTTTTGTTTTATAATTTATTGAATAATATAGTTATTTTTGTATTTTCATCATTAATCGTTTATATGAATAGATAAAATAATTATTATTTGTTTTTAATGTAAACCAAATTAAAAATAAAATATTTACGTTGATAAATGTGGTTTTTTGTTTATTTGTCTGTATGTTATTTTGATTTTTATCATTTACGTGGTATTAAATTCTATATTTATTGCCTGTATTGTATTTTATGTTCAAAATATTGCTAATTAATAGTTATTTTAATGTTTATTAATTGACTAAATTAATAAAATAACCTTGGTTATTATTCTATTTTTCTGAGTAAATAAAAAATTAATATTGAGTTTAATAATAAAAGCCGGCTATTTTTGATATAACAAAACCTTAAATTTAAATAGCCTAAGCACAACTGAATAATCGTAAGAATCAGCTATAAACATGTAAGGTATTCTGGTTATTGAGTGTGAATTTTTATTCAAATTGAAAAATATCGAAGTCGCTTATGACTATAAGACTTTGGTTTTGAGATAAATTTATAGAGCAATTTTTAGTGCCACGATAAAAGAAATTTAACCCATTAATATCATTAATGGTAAGTACTTTTATAGCCTAACACCAGCGAATTTTAATTAAATACAATAAGTGAGTATAAAAATATGAACACAGCAGATTTATTGAAGCAAATTTACGATATTAATCTTTCTTATTTATTACTTGCACAACGTCTTATTAAGGAAGAAAAAGCTTCCGCTATGTTTCGATTAGGTATCACCGAGGAAACAGCTGATTCATTGATCAGCTTGACATTACCACAGTTAGTTAAATTAGCAGAGACTAACCAATTAATCTGTAATTTTAGATTTAAAAATAGTGAAACGATTGAACAATTAACTAAAGAATCTCGTGTTGATGATCTACAACAAATTCACACAGGAATTTTGTTATCAACTCATTTGTTCCAACAATTATCGGAAAATGATAAATCGATAAAAAGAAGGGCATAATTATGGCGAGTAAAAGTATTGTTCAAGAAGCAAAAGATATTCATTTAGCTATAGATTTAATTAATTTAGGTGCACGTCTTCAAATGTTGGAAAGTGAAACTCAACTAAGCCGAGGGAGATTAATTAAATTATATAAAGAATTACGCGGCAATCCACCACCTAAGGGTATGTTGCCATTCTCAACCGACTGGTTTATGACTTGGGAACAAAATATTCACTCTTCTATGTTTTATAATGCTTATCGCTTTTTATTAACTAGTGGTTATTATTGAGGAATAAACGCCGTCGTACAGGCTTATCGTTTGTATCTGGAACAATGCGGCACCGAGCCAAGTAACCCACCCATACTTGCTTTGACAAGAGCGTGGACGTTAGTTCGGTTTGTTGATAGTGGTATGTTGCAACCATCAACTTGTCGCTGCTGTGGTGGAACTTTTATTACTCATGCTCATCAACCGGTGAATAGTTTTGCCTGTAGTTTATGCCAGCCACCTTCAAGGGTGATTAAAAAACGTAAACATTCTTGTCAATTTGCCGATATTCATCCTCAGGTATTGGGGCAAATTCAGTAGCATACTTACTGTACTAATAAAATAGAGAGTTATGGTTTAGGTTTACCATAGCTCTTATCGGTCGGTATGCTAGCTTTGAATACAGATCTCTAGTTCATCATCATCAATAAAGGGAATATCAAGTGCTTGTATTCTTAGGCTATCTTGTTGTTATTGGAGCAGTATTAGGTGGTTATTTACTTGTCGTGGGGCACTTATCTGCTCTATATCAACCCGCAGAGTTTTTAATTATATTTGGTGCTGGTTTAGGCGGTTTTATTGTAGCTAATAATGGTAAAGCGATTAAATCAACATTAAGGGTGTTGCCAAGGTTACTTACAAGCTCCCGCTATAATAAATCAATTTATATGGATCTCATGGCGCTACAATTTCGCCTATTGACAAAGTCGCGTCAAGCGGGGGTATTATCGTTAGAACGCGATATTGAAGATCCGGAACAGAGTGACATTTTTTCTCAATATCCAAAGTTACTAAGTGATCCGCATTTAATGAGTTTTTTAACTGACTATATGCGATTGATAATCACTGGCAATATGAATGCGCATGAAATTGAAGCATTAATGGATGAAGAAATTGCCACTTTTGAGCAAGAGGCTGAAGTCCCTGCAGTTAGTTTGAGTATGTTAGGTGACTCATTGCCGGCTTTTGGTATTGTTGCTGCGGTAATGGGCGTAGTGCATGCCCTGGCTTCTGCCGATAGACCCGCAGGTGAGATGGGAATATTAATTGGTAATGCGATGGTAGGAACTTTTTTGGGTATTCTACTTTCATACGGTTTTATTTCACCATTAGCTAATTTGGTGCGACAAAAGAGCCATCAACAAATTAAGATGATGGAATGTATTAAAGTCACTTTACTATCATCCATTAGCGGTTATGCACCACAAATTGCAGTAGAATTTGGCCGTAAAACGCTATTTTTAGATGATAGACTCTCTTTTAATGAATTAGAGGATCATGTGCGTAGCATGAAAAATCCGACTAATACTAATTCTCCTCATGTTGAAGATGATTGATTATGAAAACAGCAAAATCGACCATCATTATCAAGAAAAAACGGCGTAAGAAATCCAGTTATTATCATGGCGGCTCCTGGAAAATCGCTTATGCGGATTTTATGACTGCCATGATGGCTTTCTTTTTAGTTATGTGGATTTTATCCATTTCCAGCCCGCAAGAGTTAATTCGTATTGCTGATTATTTTCGTACACCGCTTAAGGTTTCATTAAATAAGGGCCCTAAAAGTGGTGATGTCACGAATATTATACCGGGTGGCGGCAAAGACATTATTTATCGTGAGGGTGATACGATACCCAAAGAGCCCAACCAACTGCCAGAGACGGAACAAGATCGTTTTAAAAAATTACAACAGGATCTTGAATTATTGATTATGAATGATCCGCGCTTACAGGATCTAAAACCTAATTTGCTAATTGATTTAATGGATGAGGGGTTACAGATACAAATAATTGATGGCGAAAATCGGCCTATGTTTGCTAGCGGCAGCGCGGTAATTGATAAAAATATGCAAAAAATTCTGTATGTGTTGGCACCAGTATTAAATGATTATCCCAATAAAATTAGTCTGGCTGGTCATACCGATAGTACAGCTTATGCCAAAGGCGGCTATGGTTACAGCAACTGGGAATTGTCGGCGGACAGGGCAAACTCTTCGCGCCGGGCATTAATTAGTGGTGGTTTGGATGAACATAAAATTATGCGTGTTGTTGGTATGGCTTCAACGGTGCCATTAGAAAATAATCCCGCAGCCGCTGCTAATCGACGAATTAGTATTTTGGTGTTAAACAAAGAGAGTGAAGCTGCAATTATTCACGAAAATCAGCGGCCTCAGCCGACAAAAGAAATTGGCGAACAAAATAGCGAACAAGTAGAGAGTCCGTTAACACCATCTTTAGTACCAACAGCAGTATTACCTACCGACCATAGCAAAGTGATATTGGCACAATCAAAGGATAAATAGCCATGGAGCTAGGTGCGTTTTATCAAGTATTTTTCGATGAGACAGAAGAACTATTAAATGAGATGGAGCAAAAATTGCTCCATCTTAATATTGATACTCCTGATAGTGAGGCACTTAATGCTGTTTTTCGTTGTGCGCATTCTGTAAAAGGTGGTGCTGCGACATTTGGCTTTAGCCAATTACAAAAAACCACTCACATTTTGGAAAATGTGTTAGATGGTCTCCGAAGCCAAACGATATTGTTAACGGCCGATATTCTGCAGGCATTATTAAATGCTAAAGATATTTTATTAGCGCAGCTTAATGCTTATCGCCATGACCAATTGCCCGATGAATATTTATCTAGTCAAGTTGAAGCACTGTTTTATTCGGTGATACCGACCAGTGATAGACCGGTAGTAAAAGTGGCCGCGGCTAAAACGGCCGGGGAAACTTATTTTACTATCAAATTAGTTGATCTTAAGCCACATGAAGTGACATTACTCCTCGACGAATTAAATATTTTAGGTAAGGTAATTGAACATCAAATTGAGCAGACAACATTAACCGTTTTACTCAAAACCGCTGAGTCTCAACAGGATATTACTGCTGTACTCTGTTTTTTACTCGATGAGCAACAGATCCATTTTGCAATAGCAAATCCAATGGCAAAACAGTCAAGCCAGCGTAGTGATCTAATTGATGAAGATAAGCTACTAACCACAACAGATAAAACAGCAGCAAAAACTATCGCTGCTATAGAGTCAAATCGTTCTTTTACCCCTGCAGAAGCATCAACCATACGGGTTGCGGTGGAAAAAGTTGATCAACTTATTAATTTAGTTGGCGAATTGATTATTACCCAATCTATGTTGATGCAACATAGCCAACAATTGGATGATCGTCATAATCCATTACATGATTGTCTTAATCAATTAGCTAGGAATTCGCGTGATTTACAGCTGTCAGTGATGTCAATTCGTATGATGCCCATGGATTATGTATTTAACCGTTTTCCGCGTTTGGTCCACGATTTAGCAATAAAACTTAATAAAAAAGTTTCATTAACTCTTAAAGGTCAAACCACTGAATTAGACAAAGGGTTAATTGAGAAGATTGTTGATCCACTTACCCATTTGGTACGTAATAGCCTTGATCATGGCATTGAATTACCCGAAGTTAGACGGCAAAGGGGCAAAGCGGAAGAAGGGCAATTAATGATTTCTGCTGAGCACCAAGGCGGTAATATTTGCATTACCGTTAGCGATGATGGCAATGGTTTAAATAGAGAAAAAATTTTACAAAAAGCCAAAAATATTGGTTTAGAAATATCCGATCAAATGAGTGATCAAGATATTGCCATGCTGATTTTTGCTCCAGGATTTAGTACAGCGGAAAGCGTGACCGACGTTTCGGGCCGTGGCGTTGGCATGGATATTGTAAAACAGAATATTCACGAAATGGGTGGCCAAATTACGTTAACTTTTCAGGCAGGAAAAGGAACCACCACCCGTATTTTTTTACCGTTAACCTTGGCTATTTTAGAGGCCATGTCTGTCCAGATTAGTGATGAAATTTTTATTTTACCGCTTAACTCGGTAGTCAGTGTTTTACAACCCAAAGCAGAACAAATTTTTATGTTAGGTAACGATGAAAAATTACTGTTAGTTTGGGATGAATATATTCCACTGATTGAACTCTATCAAGTGCTGGATATTCCGCAAGGGAAAAAAGCAATAAATGAAGGCATTGTCGTCATAGTTCAATATGCAGGTAAGAAATACGCTTTATTTGTTGATAGTTTATTAGGTCAACAACAGGTAGTGGTAAAAAATATAGAAACAAATTTTAAACCGATTAAAGGGATCACATCTGCCACAATTATGGGCGATGGTAGTGTAGCATTAATTATTGATATTAAAGAACTTTATCAATTGGCCTACATAAAAAGGCAGCATTAGATAGATTATTAAATGGCAAAATTATTAATATAATTGGCAACAAGGAGTTTCGCGATGATAAAACAACAGGGTTTTAGCCATATTAAAACCGAACGACAAGGAACAGGTTATTTAATTTTCACTTTAGGTGAAGAGGAATATGGGATTGATATTCTAAAAGTACAGGAAATTTGTGGTTACCATCATGTTACACGCATTGCAAATATGCCTGATTTTATTAAAGGGATCACCCATTTGCGTGGCGTTATTATACCGATAATTGATTTAAGAATTAAGTTTTCCCAGTCTGATGTAATATATGATAATAGTACAGTTGTTATTATTGTCATGTTATCACAAAGAATTATTGGAATTGTTGTTGATGCGGTTTCAGATGTATTAACGTTAATGCCAGAACAAATTTGTCCACCACCAGAAATGTCGTCAATTTTATCGGCTGAATATCTTATGGGATTAGGGATGTTAGAAGAGCGGATGTTGATTTTGGTGAATATTGAAAAATTACTTAATAGCCAAGAGATGGCATTGATTCATGATATCGATGATTAAATAAATTATCGTGTTAATTAATCTATTCGCAAATAGAGCAGTATATTTATTCAACCTATAATAATTAACTTGTCAACGAGCTATAAAAATAAAATATATTTAGCAAATTAGCGTTGTTGTAGCGATATCAGTAAAAAAAGTAATTAACCGTTTTAATAAACAATAATAAAAAACTATCAATTATTGCTATAAAGTTTCTATTCAGAGGGACGATATTTTATCTATCTTAATGAAATGGAAATTTTTATATGCTAAATAGAATGAAAATTATAACAGGTTTAATCATTACATTACTTCTGTTTGGCATATTACAACTGGCATCCGGGGCATTTTTTTTCTTTGATTTAAAAGATCAAAAAGACGAAATAGCCTTATTAGCCCAAATGCGTAACCAGCGAATATTACTCAATGAAGGCTGGGTTCATTTACTAAAGGCTAGGATCCAACTGAACCGAGCCGGTGTTAGTTATTTATTGACCAAGAAAAAAGTGCCGATAAATGAACCCGTTGGACAAATTATTGAAGCTGCTCGTTTGAATTTAATCAAAGCAAGAGAGTAATTCGATAAATATCAACGCACCGCTAAATTATCCATACATGATCCGAAAATCCTCGCTGATTTATCAAAAAATTATACCCGCTATATGGAGTCGTTACATTCACTGATTTTTTTATTAGAGAATGATCAAATAAAAGATTTTTCTGATCAACCCACATCAATTTATCAACAAGAATTTTCGCAAGCACTTGATCACTATCTTAACGAAAGTTTAGTGGTATATGATGAAATTATTGGTCACTCAGAAGTATCATATCGTTATTCTGTTTATACTTTATTCGTTGTCCTGTCAGCGTTAATCTTATTGCTGATCCTTTGTTGGTTTGGGATCCATCGTTTATTGATTAATCCGTTAAATTCCTTACTCATGAACATTAAAGCTTTTTCGGCAGGTGATCTCTCATCACATATTGCCATTAATGGCAACAACGAAATGGGCAGATTAGCGGCCGGATTAAAACATATGCAATATGAATTGATCCAAATGGTAAAAAGTGTTTCAGGCTCTGCCGACAAAATTTATGCGCGCACCAGTGAAATTGCGACAGGTAATAGTGATCTTTCCACTCGTTCAGAGCAGCAGGTTGCCGCTTTAGAAGAGACAGCCGCCAGTATGGAAGAGTTAACAATTACCGTTAAGCAGAATGCTGAACATGCTATTGAGGCAAATAAATTGGCTGATTCAGCTTCAGAAATTGCCTGGGAAGGGGGGCAAGTTGTTGCTAATGTCGTTGACACTATGAAAAGTATTTCTGAGAGCGCGCAAAAAATCGCTGATATTACCAGTGTAATTGATGGTATTGCTTTTCAAACCAATATATTAGCCCTGAATGCGGCGGTAGAAGCCGCGCGTGCTGGCGAACATGGCCGTGGTTTTGCGGTGGTAGCCGAGGAGGTTCGTAACCTTGCCCAACGTAGTGCTAATGCAGCGAAAGAAATTAAAGGTTTAATTGAAAATTCAGTTAGTCGCACGCTAAGCGGTGCAAAACTGGCGGAAGAAGCGGGCGAAACAATGGGCAAAATTGTTGAGTCCATAGTTAGTGTGACAGAAATCATGGGTGAAATTGCATCCGCCTCCGATGAGCAGAGTAAAGGTATTAATCAGGTCAGTATTGCTATCAACGAAATGGATCATGTACTACAACATAATGCTTCATTGGTTGAACAGTCAGGGGCGGCGACGGCGGAATTAGAGATCCAAACTAAAATCTTAACCGATCTGGTTTCGGTATTTAAATTACCCATAGAGGATACCGATGAACCCAATAAACAATCAAGCGAAAATCTAGCTAAGGGCGCACCGGAGGCAGAAGCGATTGATGATAAGAAAAAAGTAACCAATGATGATAATTGGACAGCATTTTAAACGCTGGTTTTCCGCTAAAGAAAAGTGAATTAAGGATTAAGGCTACAAGGATGAAATTAACACTCAGGGTATCGACTCGTCTTCACTTATTACTGCTTTTTTTTTGTACTATGCAATGTGTGACAGGGGGGACTGCGGTCAATATCTTTCATCAGCAGCAATCTCACTTTGAACATGTAGATATCAAGATAGATAAATTAGAGGCTTTGACCTTAAGTTGGAATCATTTACTTAAAGCTCGCAGTACCCTGAATCGACTGACGTTGCGGATGCAAACAGATTATCCAGCCGATAAATTGGCGATATTAAGTAGCCGAATTGATAACCAATTAGCCGAGACAGAAAAATATTTTCACCAGTTTAGTCAGTTGTCTCAGCAATATTATCAAGAAACAAGCGGAAAAATTACCGCTGATATTGAACGCGATTATCAGGCTCTGAACCATGCACTTCATATGATAAAGAAATTACTAGATAAACGAGAGATTAAACAGGCTTTACAAGTACCGAGTGAAGGGCATCTATTAAGGTTTGAAAATAGTTATTTTACTTATATTAAGCATATCAATAATGAAGTTGGTGAGGCGGCAAAATATAGTCGAGATTCAAGTCAATCTGCCTTAATTATGGCTGTTATAACCCTGATTACGGTTTTTATCGCTTGTCTATTGACTCATTTTAATTTGCAAAAAAAATTAATAGCCCGTTTTACCATGATGAAAAATTGTTTTACTGATATTGCTAATGGTTATTTAGATAAGCCGCTAATGGAAAGTGAGCAAGATGAATTGGGTAAAATTTTTACCAAGTTTGCTGAAATGCGAGAAGCAATTATTACCTCAGTAGCGGCAGTAAGGTTCAATACCCGTGAAATGCAAACAGGTATGCAAGCGGTGAAAACGGGTAATATAGCCCTGGCGAAACATACTCAACAGCAAAGTATTAACTTAGAACAGACTGCTGCTGGCATAGAGCAGTTTACCGTCATTGTTCAACAAAATGCCCATCATGCGCAACAAGCCAATGAACTGGCAATTTCTGCTGAAAGAACAGCCACTAAAAGTGGACAATTGACGGGTAAAGTGGTCGATACGATGACCAGTATTACCCAAAGTTCGCAAAAAATTGCTGCAATTATTAGCGTGATCGATGGAATTGCTTTTCAAACAAATATATTAGCGTTAAATGCAGCGGTAGAGGCTGCCAGAGCGGGTGAACAAGGGCGAGGTTTTTCTGTTGTTGCTACTGAAGTCAGAGAATTAGCGCAACGCAGTGCAGAAGCGGCGAAAGAGATAAAAAGCCTGATAGATGAATATGTCGAATGTGTCTCTATGGGAGCTGAATTGGTTAATCATGCGGGTCGTACCATCAACGAACTAGTCGTTTCTGTTAAACAGGTTACTAAGCTTATGCAAGAAATTGCAGCAGCGACCAAAGAGCAAAATCAGGGGATCCAGCAGGTTGCGATCAGCATAGAACAAATGGAACAGATGACCCAACAAAATGCCACCTTGGTAGAGCAATCATGTCATGTTGTCGAGACCTTAGAAATGCAAACTGAAACTCTGATAAATATCGTATCGAAATTTAAGTTGCCATCACGTTGTTTTAATTATTTAACGGTGAAAATGAACTTATTACAGGCAGATAATAAATGAAATTGATGCCTGGCGATTGTCATCAGCAGCAATGGCAATTAAGTGATCAAGCGTTTAAACAGATTTGTGACCTTATTTACCAAAAAACCGGCATTGTTTTGCTAAAGCAGAAAAAAATGATGGTTTACAATAGATTGCTTAAGAGATTGAAAATCTTGCAATTAACCTGTTTTGAACAATATGTCGCTTTACTGATGCAACATAAGCAAGGCACTGAATGGCAATACTTTATCAATGCATTAACCACCAATTTGACCGCATTTTTTCGAGAAGCACACCATTTTGATGTGGTAGCGCAACATGCTAAAGCTAATAGACAGGATGTTTATCGAGTGTGGTGTACGGCCGTCTCTACCGGAGAAGAAGCCTATTCCGTTGCAATGGTATTAAATAATATTAAAGGTGATCATGTTTTTCGTAAAGAAATTGTGGCGAGTGATATTAATAGCCAGGTTTTGCAGATTGCCCAGCAGGGTATTTATGCTGAGGAAGTGATAACGGCCATCCCGCCACAGTTAAGAAAACCCTTTTTATTAAAAGGTCAAGGCGATAATCAAGGCTATATAGGTATCCATGAGGGTTTACGTAAACAAATTCAGTTTCGGCAGATTAATCTTAAGGACAAATATTGGCCAATAGAGGGGCAGTTTGATGTCATTTTTTGTCGTAATGTGATGATCTATTTTGAAAACAAAATGCAACAAGAGTTATTAGATCGTTTTTTACCGCTATTAAAAAAAGATGGTCTATTGGTGATCGGTCACTCAGAAAATATTTGCCAACCAAATAGCCATTATCAATTAGTTGAGCGCAGTATTTATCAATTGAAAAATCAGAAGATACAGCGATGGAAAAAATAAAGGTACTTTGTGTTGATGATTCAGCTTTAATGCGCAAAATTATGCGGGAAATCCTGGATCAGCAGCCGGACATGGAAGTGGTTGGCTGTGCGGCTGATCCCTATATTGCACGGGAGATGATAAAACAGCGACATCCACACGTATTGACACTGGATATTGAGATGCCACGCATGGATGGACTCTCTTTTTTAGAAAAAATCATGCGCTTACGTCCGATGCCGGTGATTATGGTTTCAACCTTAACCACTAATGGCTCACAGGCAACATTACGTGCTTTGGAGTTAGGCGCGGTAGATTTTGTCACCAAACAAACCTTGAATTTCAAACAAGGTGTATCGGCTTATGCCAATTTATTAAGTGACAAAATAAGAGTGGCAGCAAAAGCAAATATTATAAAAAGGCGCTATCAAGTAGCGAAATATCCAAAGCTTAATCTGCCCTTACCGCAAATTACCAATGATGTTATTGCAATTGGTGCCTCAACTGGTGGTACTGAGGCCATTCGACATTTATTACAAGGTTTACCGCAAAATATACCAGCAATTGTCGTTGCGCAACATATGCCAGCAGGTTTCACCCGCTCTTTTGCTGAGCGTTTGAATCGTTGCTGTTTTCTGCAAGTTAAAGAAGCAGAACAGGGAGAAAAGTTATTAGCTGGACATGTTTATATTGCGCCAGGTAATTTTCATTTAGCTTTAACCAAAACCGGCCGATATTACCAAATAGTATTGCATCAACAAGATATGGTTAACCATCACCGGCCTTCGGTTGATAATTTATTTTTTTCCGTTGCTCAAACCGCAGGAAAGCGGGCAATTGGCATGATTCTTACTGGAATGGGAAATGATGGAGCTATGGGATTATTAGCCATGCGGCAAGCGGGCGCTTATACCTTTGCACAGAATGAAAAAAGCTGTGTTGTTTATGGTATGCCAAAAGTCGCATTGCAGTTAAATGCGGTAGATGAAGTTGGTGATATTAATGATCTTGGTCGATTGTTACTTGATAAATTAGAGCAACGTTATGCAGTGTAATGTGCAACGAATAGAAAGTGAGATAGGGCTATTTAAACCATGACAAATAAAGAATTAATGTTTCTGATCGTAGATGATTTCTCAACGATGAGAAGAATATTACGTAATTTGTTGAAAGAATCAGGGTTTCATAATGTAGAAGAGGCTGAAGATGGTGAAGATGCTTTGGCTAAAATGAATAAACATAATTTTGATTTTATTATTACAGACTGGAATATGCCCAATATGGATGGTTTATTATTGCTTGAAACGATCCGCCAACAGGAAAAGTGGGCAAAGCTGCCGGTTTTAATGGTGACTGCGGAAGCCAAAAAGGAAAACATCATTGCTGCATCAAAAGCCGGTGCCAGTGGTTATGTGGTGAAACCTTTTACCGCTGCTATTCTTGAGCAGAAAATTGAACAGATTATTCAAAAAATGGCATAAAACAAGGAGGTAATATGGTTAACAGGCAAGATGAAAAACCAGAATCTCATAGCGATAAATTAGAAATCATTAACCGTCTTGGGCGGTTGACCCGCATTATTCATGAAGGATTACGTGAGTTAGGTTTAGACAAAAATATATCCAGAGCGGTAGAAGTGATACCGGATACCCAACAGCGTCTTGATTATATCGCCCAGATGACTTTTCAAGCGGCAGAAAAAACCCTTAATAGTCTCGATCAAATCAAACCAAAACAGGAGTGGTTAATTCAACAAGCAGAACAGTTGACACAACGCTGGGATCAATGGGCGCAATTATCCATTGAATTAACGGAAACTAAATCGTTGGTGGCGGATACGCGACAGTATCTGTCTCAGTCACCGCAAGTTAATAGTCAAATTAATACGCAATTATTGGCTATTATGATGGCCCAAGATTTTCAAGATTTAACCGGCCAAGTGATTAAAAAACTCTCTTTAATAATACAGGAAATTGAACAGCAACTTGTGTCAGTTTTATTAGAAAATATGACGCCAGATATTGCTAATTCCTTATCGTCGATAAATCGGTCGAATGAATTACTTAATGGACCACAACTTATGACTGACCGCAAAGAAAATTATTGTCAGCAAACCCAAGTAGATGAATTACTGACCAGCCTGGGATTATAAATGAGATAAATATAACTAGTCAGCGCCATTCACTGTAATTGATTAATAATATGCAATAGTTGACATCCTCCCCCACCTTCACACTTCGTGACTCAGGAGGGGGATTCCCGTTAGTCGGAGACTATCTGATCGCTCAGAAGCCTGGTTCCTGCTGCTGACGGCATTACTGCACCGTTCACTTCACAGGCTAACACGGCATGTCCTGCCGCTAAAATGTTACGAGCTCCGTTGATATCTGCGTTCTCTGTATACCCGCACTCAAGGCACTCGAATCTACTTTGTGATTGACGATTTTCTTTCGCTGTATGACCACAACATGCACACCGTTGACTTGTATATGCCGGAGGCACAGCTAATACCTGACCACCGCGCCATAGCTGCTTGTACTCAAGCTGACGGCGCATTTCATACCAACCCTGATCCAGTATCGAACGGTTAAGTCCTGATTTTGCCCTGACATTCCGTCCGTGCTGCTCTTGTGTACCTTTTGCCGATTTCGACATGTTACTGACCTTTAAGTCCTCAATGACGATCATCGCGTGGTTTTTGCTGATTTCACTGGTGACTTTGTGAAGGTAGTCTTTGCGGATATTGGTTATATGCGAGTGGAGACGTTGGATTTTTCGCTTCTGTTTTTCCAGTTATTGCTGAATTTAACTTTACAGCTTAACTGACGCTGGAATTTCGCCAGCTTTTTTTGGTTGGTTTTAAAACTGTTTACAGGTTCAAACACTGTGCCGTCTGACAGCGTGGCGAGTCTGGTTACACCTGCATCCAAACCAATCATTGTTGCTGACGAATGAGGCTGAATGTCCATTTCCAGTTCGACCTGAAACGATATATACCAGTGTCCCGCATGTTGGCTAACGGTTGCGTTTTAATCTTACCGTACAGCTTTTGCGACTGCCGGAACTTTACCCATACCAAACCTGACGGTAATCTCACTCTGCCATTATCGAGCTGACAATATTTATCAAAATTAACAAAACGAACTGAATCACGCCCGTCATTTTTCCTTTTAAATACAGGAGCTTTTGCTGCCAGTTTTTTATCAAAGCAGCGTTTCCATGCCCCGTGCAGATCTTTGAGTTTCTGCTGAAGATTATCCGTGTAGGCTTCTTGCAAAAAGGAATGTTCCGGCTTTTTTTTCCATTCTGTGAGCATCCGATTTAGTTCAAACGCTGACGGTAGTTTACCGCCGGATTCAATAATGCGTTGCGTCTCTGCTAGCCCGTAATTCCAGATAAAACGAGCGCATCCGCACAACTGCCGCAAACGTTGCGACTGTTTTTCGGTTGGTTCGAGTCTGAATTTGTAGGCTTTTAGAATTAGCATTATTACTCAGTGTGTAGTAAATTATCTCACTATCTTACCGTATATCCGGTTAATTTCAATGCAAAAATATAAAATCAACCGTTCAAGACATGCAGCGTTTCTTTTACATGTTCACCTTGTCTTTGTGACTAAGTACCGAAAGAAAGTACTCAGTGGCTTGCACTACAAAGCATTTCATCAGTATGCAGGTGAAGTGTGTCGCGACTTTGGGGCTGATTTAAAGGAAAGTAACGGAGAGTCCGATCACGTTCATATGCTGATCGAGTACCCGCCCACAGTGCAGTTGTCAGTACTAGTAAACTCGCTGAAAGCGGTAACGTCTCGTCGTCTGCGTAATGAGTTTCTAGACTTGCGTGGGGCTTACGGCAAGCCAGTGTTGTGGTCTCGATCATACTTTGCAGGTTCGTGCGGGGGAGCACCGCTGGAAGTTGTTAAGCAATACATTCAAAATCAGCGTGGCTGATCATTCTTCGGGCTTTTCAAGCCCGACCAAATTCCCCTCCCACCTTATGTCGGTGGGAGTACCCTTTGGAGGTTAAGATGGAAAAAAAGAGATACAAGATTATTCAAAATAAAATAAGCCATGTATCTCTTATAAGTAGATCGCGTATTATTTACTTCATATTTAATGACTGTTTTATCTGCTTCATTGCATCAATGCCTTGTTTGCAAGCTTTATCTTGCTGATCTTTAGGCAGGGCAACGATCTGTTTTTTGCCATCTTCAAGCTGATTTTTTATTGAATCAAGTTGAGCTTTTGTTTGTGGGTTTTCAGAGGCCTTAGTAACTAGAGAGTCTACTTCAGAGAAATAAGCTTTACAGTTATCAGTTGCACCGATATAGTCAATTTTTTTCTCTTCTTCTGAACAAGCAGTGATAATAAATGCTAATAAACCCATGCTACAAATTAATAGTAATTTTCTCATAATAATCCCTAACCAAATAATATTTATGTAGTTTAAAAAGTATAGATTCATTTTATTAAGATGTGAAATATTAATGATTTTATTCAGCTATGGATTATACATTGGCATAAAAAGCGTAATTTCAAATAAAGAAAAAACCAGGGCCAATAGACAACAAGATCGTTTATCGTTATTGCGCCCGACTAATAGCAGTAAATAAATAGCCATAATTCAAGCATTTTATAATAGAGACAAATATTAACACTTTTTCAGTTATTATGATTTTTGCATTTTTTAATAGCATAAATAATAACTATTTTTTCTTTGTTATCTCCCTTTTAAGTTGATCTTATTATGGCAAGCTTAGCGCATTTCCTTTGTCAAAAGAATATTAACGAGGTAAAAGGGAGTGGCAGAAGAGAGTGATTTAGAAAAAACCGAAGAACCTACCGCCAGAAAAAAAGAAAAAGCAATGGAAGAGGGCCAGGTTGTTCGTTCACGTGAATTAAGTTCTTTTTTCATGTTAATTACCGGTGTTTCGCTATTTTGGATTTGTGGTCCTTATTGTTATCAAAAGCTGCATGCACTTTTTTCACAGACTTTTTATTTTGATAAATATATTTTATATAACAGTCAGCTATTGCCTAATATAGTGTTTGAGTCAATTAAAATAGGCCTGAATGCATTATTGCCGATTATAGCCGGATTGGTATTAATCGCCTTTGCTGCCCCCAGTTTTTTTGGTAAGATACATATTAATTTTAAAGCGATTAAATTTGACTGGAAAAAATTAAATCCAATCACTGGATTAAAACGCTTATTTCAATTAATGCATTGGCTGAGTTGTTTAAAGCATTATTGAAAGTGATGTTAGTTTCAATTGGTATTACTCTTTTTTTATGGGTCAATCTTCCTCACTTTTTTCACTTAGTCACTGAACCCCGTCATCTGGCACTAAGTCAAGCAGCGCAATTAATAATATTTGCCGCTTATATTGCCATTTTTATGCTGATTCCATTAGTGGGTTTTGATCTTATTTATCAGCTGCGCAGCCATTTGAAAAAACTCAGAATGACACGCCAAGAAATCAAGGATGAGTTCAAACAGCAAGAAGGTGATCCGCATATAAAAGCGCGTATTCGTCAGCAACAGCGAGAGATTTCTCGCCGTAGAATGATGGCTGATGTACCAAAAGCCGATGTTATTATTACTAACCCGACCCATTATGCGGTGGCGTTACAGTACGACAATCAAGCAATGCAAGCACCGAAAGTATTGGCAAAAGGGGCTGGATTAATTGCATTAAATATTAAGCAACTGGGTGAGGAAAATCGTATTCCAGTGCTGGAGGCCCCCCCTCTGGCAAGAGCGCTCTATCGCCATAGCAAAGTCGGGGGTCATATCCCGGCAACACTTTATGCCGCGGTGGCAGAGGTGTTGGCCTGGGTATATCAGCTCAGACGCTGGCAGCGAGAAGGCGGATTGAAACCAAAGAAACCAACCAATGTATTAGTACCTCAGGGACTGGATTTTGCAGGAGATATTAATACTCATGGCTAACTTAGCCTCACGATTGCGTCTACCTAAAGACTTAAAAAATACTCAATGGCAAATTTTAGCAGGACCGATATTGATCCTATTAATTTTGTCAATGATGGTTTTGCCATTGCCGCCTTTTTTACTAGATATGTTGTTCACTTTTAATATTGCCCTCTCAATTATGGTTTTATTAGTGGCCATGTTTACCAAGCGCACCCTTGAATTTGCAGCATTTCCGACTATTTTGCTGTTTTCAACTCTATTACGGCTAACACTTAATGTGGCTTCAACCAGAGTTATACTGTTAGAAGGACATACTGGAGCGGCGGCGGCAGGCAAGGTTGTCGAATCCTTTGGTCACTTTTTGGTGGGTGGTAATTTTGCTATTGGTATAGTGGTCTTTATTATTCTGATCCTGATTAACTTTATGGTGATCACCAAAGGTGCTGGTCGTATAGCCGAAGTGGGGACCCGCTTTGTTTTAGATGGCATGCCAGGTAAGCAGATGGCGATCGATGCTGATCTGAATGCCGGCTTGATTGATGAAGCTGAAGCTAAAGCGCGACGTAAAGAAGTAACCCAAGAGTCTGATTTCTATGGTTCAATGGATGGTGCCAGTAAATTTGTGCGTGGCGATGCTATTGCTGGATTGATGATTATGGCAATCAATATCATTGGTGGTTTAGTGGTTGGTGTTGCGCAACATGGCTTAACCCTGGGTGAATCAGCCAGTATCTACACATTGTTAACCATTGGTGACGGTTTAGTTGCTCAAATTCCGGCATTGATTATTTCTACTGCTGCTGGCGTGATTGTTACCCGCGTAGCGACTGATGAAGACGTGGGTGAGCAGATGTTAGGTCAACTGTTTGATAATCCACGGGTATTGATGTTAACTGCTGGTGTATTAGGTTTACTTGGTCTAGTCCCTGGTATGCCAAATATTGTTTTTCTACTGTTTACTTTGCTCTTAGGTTTTATTGGTTGGAAATTGATGAAACGTTCAGCTAAGCCGGTAATTGATGTAGAACTAAAACAAAACATTGAGCAGCGTTATCAAGCGATAGAGGTTAGTTGGGATGATGTTCAGCCTGAAGATCCATTAGGGATGGAGATTGGTTACCGTTTGATACCGATGGTTGATCAGGGACAGAACGGTGAACTACTCAATCGGATTGGGGGCATCCGCAAAAAGTTTGCTAAAGAGATGGGTTACTTACCGCCGGTGCTACATATTCGCGATAATATGGCGCTCAAGCCGGAAGCTTACCGCATTTTAATGAAAGGGGTAGAAATTGGTCGAGGAGAAGCCTATCCAGGACGTTGGTTAGCGATCAATCCAGGTGGTGCGATAGGAGAATTAACCGGTGATGCCACCCAAGAACCCGCTTTTGGTTTACCAGCCGTTTTGATCGATGAAGCATTACGTGAACAGGCTCAAGTGCAAGGTTATACGGTGGTAGCAGCCAGTACTGTGATTGCGACCCATTTTAATCATCTTTTAAGCCGATTTGCCCATGAGTTTTTTGGTCGGCAGGAAGCACAGCAGCTTTATGAACGGATCAGTAAAGAGTTATCGAAACTAACCCAGGATCTGATGCCTGATGTGATCAATTTAACGCTGTTTCATAAAGTATTGCAAAATTTATTAAGCGAGCAGGTGCCGATCCGTGATATGCGTACTATCATCGAAACGTTAGCTGAGCATGCCGCTGAGCAAAAAGAGGTAACGGAACTGACCAGTTTGGTCCGCATTGCTTTAGCCAGAGCGATTACCCAGCACTGGTTTGGTGATAAAGAAGAGATCCAGGCTATTGGTCTAGATATTAGCCTTGAACGGGTTTTGATCCAGGCGCTGCAATCGGGAGGTGGATTAGAGCCGGGTCTGGCCGGTAATATTGAGCAACAGGCGATTGAAGCGCTGAATAATCAAAGCTTAATTGGTGCACCACTGGTATTAATTGTGAATCATAGTTTACGCCCTTTAATGTCACGTTTTTTACGTCGCGCTTTACCACAGCTTGCTGTAGTTTCCAGTCTTGAAATCAGCGATGAGCGAAAAATTCGTTTAACCTCTTTTATTGGTCAACCGACCAGTTAACATTAACGATGAACGTATTGATCACTTTTATGTGGCCAAGACGTTCATCGCCAGCGGTAAAATTCTCTCGCATAATACCTGCATAAAATATTAATCGATTAAATAAAGGCAAAAGATAACGGGTTTTATTGCCTAGTTATGGAGTTAATGAAAAAAATAATACTCAAAAATATAGATATTTCATGAATATTTTATTATTGAGGGATAGAAAACCCAGCAACAAATTGCGGGGATAATTAGAGCCTATTAAATTATATTACATTGATTCTTATTTATTTTAACCCACAGGCATTTACATATTTTATTATTCTTTGAGACTTGCCCGGTCCGCATTTCTTTTAAGTTTAGATATTGTTGGCGGAGTTATCCCGATTTTTGCCGCAATTTCTGCACTTGTTAACCCAGCTTACTCTCTCCATGTTTTCATTTGCTCTTATAATTGAATATGTAATTCAAGGGCTTGTTTATTCTCATTAAACACCTGAATGAACTCAGAATTCCCCTCTTTTTTCTTAGCTTCCAGCTTTTCACGGAATGTGATTACTTTTTTCCTGCTAACGCTCCTCTTTGATACCAACTAATCATATCTTTTTTTCTATTAATAGCTGTTTGTATATCTTTTGGATCTGTCTTTTGCGTTTTTTTGATGAAAAAACTTAAAATATAAATAATATTTTTTGCTTCACCATAACACCAAGTTCCACGGGCTATATTTTGTCTATCACCCGCCGGCCAAATCGTCAAAAGGCGGCCTTGCAGCTTCACCGACAGTGCAAAGAACAATCAGAAACGGCAATAAAAGAAGCAATATATAGCCATAAGGGAATGAAAAAGAAGGTGTCTAATTACCACATCCATTGCCACTAGTAAGGTATTAATGAAACCGCAATGGCTCAATAAAAGCTTATTAGATAGTAAATAAGGCATTGGTTTGCAATGCCTGAGGATCATATTTTGACCTGGTAACCGCTGGCGACAATATTTTCTGTCTGACCATGTTCACCATACAGTGCTGGACTATGACGTTTTTTGAGGAAGCGCAATTGCTCCTGATTGAGTTGCATATGTTGTTTGAGGATCAACCCATTTTGACTATTGCGCTGATGAAGCTGCTTAATTTGGGGTTCAATTTTCTGCCAGATTGCTGCTAGCGCAGTATCTTGTTGATAGGGTGGGGCAGAACTGCATTGTTGGCTACTAGTGATGCGTTTTTGTTCACTATGATGCAATGCAGTCAACCAATACTGTTTTTTTTCTGTTACTTCATTTAAGCGAAGTAAATCAACTTTGCCAGCATTAAGTATTTGATATTCAATATGCAGTAACTCATTAAGCGTTTCCACTTGGGAAAGTTGCTCAATGAGGATCTCCTGTAGTGTCTCTTGCGTCATCAATTTAATCACATTGGCTGGTATTTAATTTGATCAGCACATCCGCAATTTTTTCTGCATCCATGGTTAATTCGCCGAGCTCAATTTTTTGCCGTATCTGCTCAACTTTTTGCACCCGAATATCTTTGTCGTTTGCTTGTAATAGTTTTTCTGCTGCCCCACTCAGACTTAAGGTAAAGATGGGATCTTTTTGCTCGCTAGTGGCGGATTGTTTTACTTTTTTTTGTTGTGGCTGTGGCTCTTCATGGTGCGAAAGCGCTGTTATACCACTAAGCGGTGTCGTTTTTTCAATGCTCATGAGTTACATCCTGTTATTTAATCGGGTTAGGTGTGATAGCCATTATTCATGTTCACTATCTTGCTCTATGAGTGATATAACGGCTTAGCGGCCAAAAACTTTAATTTTTTAGCGTAATTTTCGCATAACCCTCTTTTTGTGCAATAGCGGTGATAATTTGTCCTGTTGGCATTCTGAGCCGGACAGACTCATTTTCGGCGGCATTATTGATCGCTTTGCCTTCATATTTCACTTGAAAATGGCGGCCTTGGGCGTAAACAGTGACATTTTTACCGGCCTGAATAACCCAAGCTCGGCGCAACATATTTTGGCTAATCGGTTGGCCGGCAGCAATATCACGTAAACTAACACTATTTGTGTAGGCATGAATATCACGAATAATACCGCGTGGTAATTTTTCTAGTAGACCACGTTTAGCCACTAGATTGTGCTGATTAATGACCGAATGACGTTTTATTGGCTGATTAGCTACCCAATATTGCCCTTCAACGCTAACGGCTAAGCGAAGATAATGCTTTTTGTCGTCACAAATCACCGCTAGAGTTAATTTTCCCCAATGCTGTTGAGAAGGGGCAGGTTTTATTTGTAATTGGTTACAGACAGATAAATGTTCTGAAGGGGCAAGAATTTTAATATTCACTTTATCTTGCTTTAGAAACTGTTGGTTAAAATAGTCCTGAAGTGTGCTTTGCAGGCTAGCCGATGCGTTAGTGATCACAGCCAGAAAGAGTAATAATGACACAATTATTCGATTAACCACAAATTTCCTCTTCATCTTTATTTAATAACCATTATTTAGTCAGCCATTATTTGCATAGACAGCAGTGTAGAGCATTATTTCGGCCATAATGGCATAAATAAACCATTAATAATCGTTTTTTCCCGCCTTTGACTTTTTTTTCTGCGTATAAGCTACTGCTCTAAAAATAGACTCAAAAATTGGCTCACAGATCGTTAACTGGGGAAAATTATGCTCGATAAACTTGATGCAACGCTGAGTTTTCAGCAACAGGCACTGTCACTAAGGCATCAGCGCCAGGCTATTTTATCGGCCAATATTGCTCATGCTGATACTCCGGGCTACCAGGCACGTGATATCGATTTTAGTGCCCAATTAGAAAAAAATCTTATGGCAAATTCAGTCACCGGTAAGCAGTTAACAATGGCGGTCACCTCCGTCAAACACATTGCGGTGCAGCCTCCAAATTCACTGACTGCCGATCTGCTTTATCGGGTTCCCCATCAAGTAGCTATGGATGGGAATACCGTCGATATGGATATGGAACGTAGTCATTTTGCTGACAACAGCGTCAAATATCAAACTGATCTGTCAATTTTAAATGGACAGATAAAAAGCATGATGGCGGTTATGCAATAAATATAAGGAATAGATGATGTCACTATTTTCGATTTTTGAAATTAGCAGCTCTGCGCTTTCTGCCCAATCGCAACGTTTAAATGTCAGCGCCAGCAATATGGCTAACGCTGATAGTGTTACTGGTCCTGATGGTGAACCTTACCGTGCTAAACAAGTGGTAATTTCTGTTTCTGAGCTGTCAGCTAATGGTATTGGTGGCGTTAGTGTTGCTCAGGTAGTCGACGACCCGTCGGCTTTTCGTCTTGAGTATCAGCCTGCTCATCCATTAGCAGATCAACGTGGTTATATCCGTAAACCTAATGTCGATGTGACTGCCGAGATGATTAATACCATCTCCGCTTCGCGTAGTTACCAGGCCAATATTGAAGTGATGAATACAACTAAATCGCTAATGCAAAAAACATTAACCTTAGGCCAATAAAGAAGGAAGATAAATGGGCGTTGTAAGTTCAATCAATGAATCACTGGACAACTCCAGAGTCGGTGATCCGGCTTCACAGCAAAATATCAAGAAAAAGAGCAGTGATGATATTCAGAATAATTTTCTGACGCTATTACTGACCCAGATGAAAAATCAAGATCCGACTAACCCGATGCAAAACAATGAACTGACCACCCAGTTAGCCCAAATCAGTACCGTGCAAGGCGTGGAAAAACTCAATGAGACAGTTAGTGGTTTAACTGGCCAACTGCATGCCAGTCAGGCGTTAAATGCAACCAAATTAGTTGGCCAGGGCGTGATGATAGCGGGTAATAAAATTACCCTATATGAAAAGCAAAATTCCCAGCCAAGCACGCCTGGCACTAATGAAACCTTTTTTACCCCATTTGGTTTTGAATTAACCCGTCCAGCAGACAAGGTCACGGTCACAATTAGTGATAAAACGGGTCGCATTGTCAAAACAATGGAGCATGAACAAGGATTTAAACCGGATGTTTATCACGCTAATTGGGATGGCCAAGATAATGATGGCAACCCATTACCGGTTGGTCGTTATCAGTTTACTGTCACAGCTACTTCTGCCCAGGGTCAAGTAAATGTCAAATCCTTAAATTACGCGTTAGTTAATGGTGTGACCAATGGTGAGCAGGGAGTGTTGCTGGATGTTGGTTTAGGTAACAGTGTTTCATTAGAAGAGATCCGTCAGGTTCTGTAATTGAATAGATAAAAAATTAATATGGAGAGCATATGGCCTTTTCACAAGCAATTAGTGGATTAAATGCCGCATCCAGTCATCTGGATGTCATTGGTAATAATATTGCCAACTCAGCAACTGTTGGTTTTAAGGGAGCTTCAGCTGCTTTTGCTGATGTCTATGCCGGTTCGGGGGTTGGATTAGGCGTCAAATTAGCAGCAGTACAACAAAATTTTAGTGATGGTTCGATCACCAAAACCAATCGCGAAACTGATCTGGCTATTTCTGGTGGTGGATTTTTCCGGCTACAAGATACCAATGGTGACATTTTCTATAGCCGTAACGGTCAGTTTGGTAAAGATGCTAAAGGCCAATTGGTTAACCCGCAAGGGATGGTGGTAACTGGCTATCCGGTGGCGATGTTAAATGGCGTGCCGACCATTCAAAAAGGTGCATTGCCAACCCCAATCACTGTCCCGACGGATATGATGAACGCCAGAGCCACCGATGATATTCGGATGACAGCTAATTTAGATTCAGGTAAGGCAGCTATTGCAGCGACAGGTGCCACTGCGTTTAATCCAACTGATAACAAAACTTATAGTTATAGCTCCAGCGTGACTGCCTTTGATAGTTTAGGCAATGAGCGGGCACTCAATGTCTATTTTGCTAAGCGCCCTGGCGCTGCTGGTGCAGCAAATACACAATGGGATATCTATGTGGTTGATCCTAGCCAGGCAACGCCAGGCGCACCTAGCCACAGTCTCTCTTTTAATCAAAATGGCCAGCTAACGAATGCGGCTAATTTCAACTTTAACTTAGCCGCCCATAATGGTGGTGCGGCCAGTACGATTAATTTTAATTTTGCTGACTCGCGCCAACAACGGTTAGCTGAGTCAAGTATTTCTCGTTTAGAGCAAAATGGTTATCAGGCGGGGCAATTCACGGGCTTCAGTTTTGAAGAAGATGGCTCAATTCGGGCTTCTTATGCTAATGGTCAACAGCAATTAGTTGGTCAGGTGATATTAGCCAATTTTGCTAATCCAGGTGGCTTAGTGGCTAAAGGTAATAATGTTTGGTCAGAAACGGGTAGTTATGGTGCTCCAATTATTGGCACGGCAGGCAGCGGTATTCTCGGTAAATTAACCGCCAATGCTTTAGAAGCCTCTAATGTCGATATGGGACAAGAATTGGTGACGATGATCCTGGCGCAACGCAATTATCAATCTAATGCGCAAACCATAAAAACCCAGGATCAAATGTTACAGACCCTGGTCAATTTACGTTAATGATGGGTGATTAAATGGATCATGTCATTTATACCGCAATGAATGGCGCGCGCCATGCGTTGGATACACAAGCGATTATTACCAATAATCTGGCCAATGTCTCAACTCATGGTTTTAAAGCCCAGTTAGCTGCCTCACGTTTTGTACCGATTGAAGGTTCAGTGGGACACCCAACCCGCACACTAACCATTGCGTCAACACCCACAGCTGATCAGCGTGCTGGTGCAATGAACTATACCGCTCGCTCATTGGATGTGGCGCTGAGTGATGGGGGTTATTTAGCGGTGCAATTAGCTGATGGGCGGGAAGCTTACACCCGCAATGGCAATATTCAAATTTCAGCTAATGGTGAATTAATGATCCAAAATCGCCCATTAATGGGCGATGGTGGCGAAATTATGGTTCCGCCGCAGGCGCAACTGACGATTGCTGAAGATGGCATCATTACCGGTTATATCCCAACAGATCCACCCACCCAATTAGGTCAGGTTGGTCAGATCAAACGGGTGAAACCCTCAGAGCAACAGTTGGTACGTGGTGAAGAGGGTTTATTTCACCTTGCGGAACCTAATGCCCCACCTTTAGTGATGGATAATAGTGTCAAGTTACTGTCGGGAGTATTAGAGGGCAGCAATGTCAATCCGGCACAAGCGATGGTGGCCATGATAGCCAATGCACGCACTTTCGAAATGCAAATGAAAGTTATTCATAGTGCTAATGATAACGCCCAACGTGCTAATCAATTGTTAGCCATCAGTTAAGTTATTAAGGGAGAAAACAAATAATGATCCGTTCTTTATGGATTGCCAAAACTGGGCTTGATGCTCAACAAACTAACATGGATGTTATTTCTAATAACCTGGCTAACGTCAGCACCAATGGTTTTAAGCGCGGGCGAGCAGTATTTCAAGATCTAATGTATCAAACGTTACGTCAACCCGGATCGCTAACGTCGGAACAGACCCTATCACCTTCGGGATTGCAACTAGGCACCGGGGTTCGTCCTATTGCGACTGAGCGGTTACATAGTCAGGGTAATTTATCGCAGACTAATAACAGTAAAGATGTTGCCATTAAAGGCCAGGGTTTTTTTCATATTCAATTGCCCGATGGTACTGATGCCTATACGCGCGATGGTGCCTTTCAGGTTGATCAAAATAATCAATTGATTACTGCTGGTGGTTTTGCTGTTGTGCCGGCTATTGTCCTGCCAGAAGGAACCCTCAAATTTACTATTAGTCAGGATGGTATTGTCAGTGTTGTCATACCAGGTAATTCTGAACCACAGCAAGTTGGCCAATTAGCATTAACCACGTTTGTTAATGAAACCGGTCTGGAAAGTATTGGTGAAAATCTTTATCTGGAAACCAACAGTTCCGGCGTACCGGTTGAGACAGCACCTGGGGTTAATGGCGCGGGTTTACTTTATCAAGGTTATGTTGAGACATCGAATGTTAATGTGGCTGAAGAGTTAGTCAGCATGATCCAGACGCAACGTGCTTATGAGATTAATAGTAAAGCGGTGTCCACTTCTGATCAAATGTTACAGCGATTAATGCAGCTTTAATTCAGCTACCATCACAGTCGCAATTCATTGTGATGGTGAACATACAAGAGTTTTTAACATGAATAAAAAAAGCATCGCCAGTTTGGCTGCGCTTATTTTTAAGCGGTTTTCCCAGCTAGGGGGAAATCGATGGCGGTTTGGCATTATCTGCTCGGCAGTAATAATGTCAGGCTGTGCTTACATACCGAAAAAGCCATTGGTCTCTGGTCCGACAACCGTTGAACCGGCAGAAATGGCAAGCATTAAGGTAACTGGCTCGATTTATCAAGCCAGTCAACCGGTTAATTACGGTTATCAACCGCTATTTGAAGATCGACGTCCCCGCCATGTCGGCGATACATTGACCATCATTTTACAAGAAAATGTCAGTGCCAGTAAAAATTCGTCCGCCAATGCCAGCCGTAAAGGAAAAAGTGGATTTTCGGCCGGCGCTACACCGCAAGTGTTAAATAAACTGGTGGGGGTTGATAAGTTACAGTTTGACATGGAAGGTGAAAATGAGTTTGGTGGCAAAGGTGGCGCCAATGCGAATAATACCTTCAAGGGAACGATAACGGTCACGGTGACTAAATTACTGGCAAACGGTAACTTACAGGTAGTGGGTGAAAAACAGATCGCTATCAATCAGGGCACCGAATATATCCGTTTCTCTGGTGTCGTTAATCCAAGAACCATTAGTGGTAGTAATACTGTGAATTCAACCCAGGTTGCGGATGCACGTATTGAGTATGTGGGGGATGGATATATTAACGAAGCACAAAATATGGGCTGGTTGCAGCGTATCTTGTTAAATATTTCACCATTCTAAACAGAGAGAGCTTATGGTTGATTCATTGCTAGGTAAGTTACTATTTTGGTTACCATTACCAATGTTATTGTTATGTTCGAGCATAGTGCAAGCCGAACGTATTCGTGATCTGACAAGTATTGAGGGAGTGCGAGAAAATGCCCTAATCGGCTATGGTTTGGTAGTCGGTCTGGATGGGACGGGTGATCAAACTTCCCAAACGCCATTTACTACCCAGAGTATGAGTAATATGCTCTCTCAATTAGGCATCACTGTGCCGCCGGGTACCAATATGCAGTTAAAAAATGTGGCAGCGGTGATGATCACGGCCAAATTACCCCCTTTTGGTCGTGCCGGACAAACGATTGATGTGGTCGTCTCTTCATTAGGTAATGCGAAAAGTTTACGCGGTGGCACCCTATTGATGACGCCACTAAAGGGCGCTGATAATCAGGTGTATGCGGTTGCCCAAGGCAATATTATTGTGGGTGGCGCCGGCGCTAGTGCCGGTGGCAGTAGTATTAAGATTAATCAATTAGCCGGTGGACGCATTAGTGGTGGTGCGGTAATTGAACGGGAACTACCCAGCCAATTTGGTAAAACCAACACCCTTAACTTACAGTTGAATGAAGAAAATTTTTCGCTGGCACAGACCATTTCCGATGCCGTAAATCGCATTAAAGGTTTTGGTACCGCAACGCCATTGGATGCTAGAACGGTTGAACTCAGATTGCCAGTTAGCCAAAGTGAACAAGTACGTTTTTTGGCGCAGATTCAGAATATTAGCATTAAATCAGTGCCGATTGATGCAAAAATTATTTTGAATGCCCGTACCGGTTCGGTGGTAATGAATCGCAGTGTGATGTTAAATAATTGTGCTATTTCTCAAGGTGGGCTCTCGATTACGGTAGATCGCCGAGTCAATGTTAGTCAGCCTGATACCCCTTTTGCCGGTGGTAAGACGGTGGTGACACGTAACACCGATATCGCCCTGAATGAAAAACACGATGGCTTACATAAAGTCAATGCCAGTGCCAACTTAAATGAAGTGATCCGCGCGTTAAATGCCTTGGGTGCGACACCAACCGACTTAATGTCAATTTTACAGGCAATGGAAAGTGCCGGTTGTTTGCGGGCTAAATTGGAGATCATTTGATGAAAGATCTTTCCACGATGGTGGGCGCCGCTTATGACGCCAGATCATTAAATGCCTTAAAAAATCAAGTGAGTCAGCAGCCTCAACAGGGGCTGCGTCAGGTCGCTGAACAATTAGAAAGTGTTTTTGTGCAGATGATGCTAAAAAGTATGCGCGCTGCTTTGCCGCAAGAAGGTTTGCTAAGTAGTGAACAAAGCCGTCTCTATACCGCACTTTATGATCAGCAATTAGCCCAAGATCTGTCGCGTAAAAGCTTAGGATTTGCTGATCTGATGGTGGAACAGTTAAGCCGGCATCACAATGAGCCGGATGATATTAAGCAGGCACCATTACTGAATACTGATTTACCCAGACAGTTCGTCAGCACTTTTCGCCGTTTTGTACCAGAAGAAGCGGCCGGGGCACTCAAGTATATCTCAGAAAATGGTACCAGTTTTCTGGCTAAATTGTTTATCCCGGCCAGAATTGCTAGTGAAAATAGCGGCATTCCCCATTTACTGATTGTCGCGCAAGCGGCTTTAGAATCTGGTTGGGGACAACGTCAAATTCTGACTGCCGAAGGCACCCCCAGTCATAACTTATTTGGTATTAAGGCAGGTAAAAATTGGCGAGGTAAAGTGACCAATATTGTCACTACTGAGTATATTGATGGTAAAGCAGTGAAAATACGCGACGATTTTCGGGTTTATCCCTCCTATTTTGAAGCCGTCACCGACTATGTCAATTTGCTGACTCAGAGCAAACGTTATGCCAAAGTTGCGGCCGCCAACACCCCCGAGCAGGCAGCAATCGCGTTACAAGCGGCCGGTTATGCCACCGATCCGGGTTATGCGAAAAAACTGATCCAACTGATTCAGCAGTTGAAAAATACCACTTCGCAGGTTAAGCAAATTTATCAACATGATCTAAGCGATCTTTTTTGATGTGCACCACTTAAGTTTTGCTGGTTTTGGCCGATATTTTATTGCGTAAAACGACTATCTTACTGTCGGCTAACCGGCAGCATCCGAATTTATTAGGGAACTGACTATGTCCAGCAGTTTAATGAATACCGCAATGAGCGGCTTAAAAGCCGCGCAAACCGCGTTATCAACAATTGGTAGCAATATTGCCAATGCTAAAGTCGAGAGTTATCACCGGCAAACCACGACATTGGCTACCGATGGTAGCAATAATAATATAAATGGTGTCAAAGTGAGTGGTATTCAACGCGAATATGATGAGTTTATTAATGCGCATTATAACAAAGCGGTGACCAAGCAAGGTGAGCGGAAAATTTATGCCGAATTTGCCTTAGAGCTAGATAAGCTGATGTCTGTTTCTGATACGGATTTAGCGTCATCAATGACAGAGTTTTTTACTAGTTTGCAAACCTTATCAACCGATGCCGCTTCTGCGCCTTTACGCAATGCGGTTATTAATAAAACCCAAGCCATGGTTAGTCGTTTTAAATCCGTTGAACAACAATTTAACGCTATGGAACAACGGCTTAATGGCAATATTGGCCAGATGGTCGATAAAGTTTCGCAACTGGCGCAACAAGTGGCCAAACTAAACGGTGAAATGACAAAAATCAAAGGCATACAAGGCTATGTGCCAAACGAGATGTTAGATCGGCGTGATCAATTAACCCGTGAACTATCAACAGTGGCTGGCATTAGTGTTATTCGGCAAGATGATAGCATCAATATTAATCTGGCTAATGGTTTATCTTTGGTTAATGGTACTAAAGCTAACAAAATCACCGCTATGCCATCGGTTGCTGATCCCGCTCAAGTCACGTTGGCTTATGATGATGGCATTAATCCGCCACAAGAAATTGATACTGGTTCAATTACCGGAGGGGAATTGGCCGGCGCTTTGGCGGTGCGTGATGAAGTACTACAGCCGAATCGACAAAAAATTAATCAGCTGGGTTTAATACTGACCGAAAGTATCAATCAGGTTCAGCAGTCAGGGTTTGATTTGCAAGGCAATGCGGGCCAAGCACTCTTTCAGACTGGCAAACCGAGCATTATTTCCCATAATCAAAATCAGGGAACCAGTAGTTTTGCTACTCAATTTACTGATGCTACCCAAGTTAAAGCCATTGATTATGCCATGAGGTTTGATGGTACTAACTGGGTGGTTACTCAACAAGCAACTGGGACACCGGTAAATGTTACTGTCACAGCAGCCACGGCTAATCACGGTACAAAACTAGCTTTTGATGGTATGGAAATTGAAATTGCTGCTACTTCAGCACCGCAAGCAGGCGACAAGTTTGTTATCAAATCCGTTGATGAAGTTATTAGTGGTTTAGCCGTTGCCATAATAAATCCAGCAGCTATTGCTGCTGCCAGCCAGACAGGAACCGGACAAGCAGATAATAGCAATATTAAGAATCTATTAGCCTTACAAGATAAAAAGTTGGTAAATGGAACGTCAACGTTAACCAAAGCTTATGCGGCGGTTGTCAGTGATGTAGCCTCGAAAGCCAATCAAGCGAAAGCGGATTTTACCGCCCAATCAGTGATCACCAAGAGTTATTTGCAGAAACAGCAATCGGTTTCCGGTGTCAATCTTGATGAAGAATATCTGGAAATGAGCCGTATGCAGGAATTTTACATGTCAAACGCCAAAGTTATTCAGACGGCCAATAGCTTGTTTGAAACTTTAATGCGTATTTTCTGATAACAGTATTAATATAGAAGGAAGTTGTTATGGTTACTCGTTTAAGCAGCCAATTTATGCATTATCAGAAAACGGATAGTATGATGCATTCTCAGTCACAACTGGCAGATAAATATCAGCGTATAACGACTGGAAAACGGTTGTTACAATCCGCTGATGATCCAGCAGCGGCTGCAGAAAATTTACAAATTAATCAAACCCAAGCGCGTTTGGCACAATATAAAACGGCACGTAATTTTTCTCAGCATCAGATGCAATCACAGCTACAGGTAGTTGAGAAAATGGAAGATCTGTCGCGCCGTGTTAAGCAGACTTTTGTGGCAGTCTCTAATCAGTCCATCATGAGTGAGGATGCCCGACAAGCTTATGCCACTGAGCTGGAAAGTTTAAAATCTGAGTTGATGGGTTTAGCCAATAGCAAAGACAGTTCAGGTAATTATCTGTTTGCCGGTTATCAAACCGATACTGCGCCGTTAATAATGAATAGTAATGGAGCGGTAAGTTATCAAGGGAGTCAGGATGCTATTAAGCAGCATATTGATGCCGATCGTGAAGTGACGGTGAATTTTACTGCTCAGCAAGTTTTGCAGTCTGCAACTGGTGCCGATATTTTTCAGTCATTGGATCTGGCAATTAGTACACTAAAAACGCCTTATCAAGCAGCAAATTCACAGGCACAAAGTATATTGGCAGCCAATATCGATAGTGCACATAGTGATTTGCAAAATACCATGAAAACGCTTGCCACAATTAGTAGCCAGCTTGGCTCACAACTCAAGGAAGTTGAACAATTAAATAGTCGTAGTGAAGATATTTCATTGCTACTAAAAGAGCGGCAAAGCCAATTGACAGATACTGATATGGCTGCGGAGATATCAGAATATTATCAAGAAGAGGCGATATTGCAGGCTTCATATGGTTTATTTGCCCAAATGAAAGATTTATCTTTATTTAAAATATTGCGGTGAATCATTTTGTTAATCCAGTTTAGATTATAAAATAAACGGCAAAATAAGCCATAATTGAGATAAAATTTTTACCAGGAGAGCTATTTTCTCCTGGTTTTTTATTTTTTTTCATCTACTCTATTTTTTATTTCTATCTTATTTATTTTAATTAATAATTAGAAAATTATTTTTATTATTCAATAATAGTTAATTCGTTATATTAAATATCGACCCAATATTATTGCAGAAAAATAGAATACGATTAATATCTATTGAATTAACGATCAAGTTACTATATATAATATAACGTTAAAAAGTATAACGTAATATCAAAAAATAATAGTTTCATAGTGTTGAAAAAATAGTAAGATTTAATAAATTTTGCTATTTTCATTTCGTAATTGAGGGTAATTTTGTTTAGCTAGCTTTTGTTGAGATAAACAATTTCCTGGGATAAAAAAGGAACAAGCATGATGAAGAAATTGACAGTAGTCAGCCTGGTTTTCTTAAGCGCAGCGGCACAGGCGCAGTCTCATCTTGACCGAGTGATGAAAACGAAAACATTAACGGTTTGCGCAACTGGTGATTATAGGCCTTATACTCATTTACTTCAGAATGGTCAATATGAAGGCATTGATGTTACCATGATGGAAAATTTAGCTGCTAGTCTGGGGGCTAAAGTTAAATGGCAGAAAACGACCTGGAATACATTAATGGCAGATTTTCATAACAAACAGTGTGATATTGCAGTTGGGGGTATTTCTGTTACTTTAAAACGTCAGCAAGCTACCTGGTTGTCTGCGCCGCTAGCGGTTGATGGTAAAATTCCATTAGTTCGTTGTGATGATAAAGCTAAATATCAAACGATTGAACAACTTAATAAACCGACAGTTCGTTTGATTGCACCTTTTGGTGGTACCAATGAGGCTTTCGCCCATCGCTATTTACCTAATGCCCAGTTGCAATTGACGCATGATAATGCGGCGATATTCCAGCAAATTATTGATAAAAAGTTTGATGTTATGGTGACTGATGCATCAGAAGCCCTTTATCAGCAAAAGCATTATCCGAGTAAGTTATGTGCGTTGAATCCAAAGCGACCGCTGCAATATATTGAGAAAGCTTATATGCTACCGCGTGATGATATGAGCTGGAAACTTTATGTCGATCAATGGATACATCTAACTAAAAAGACCGGTGGTTATCGGAATATTGTGTCTGAATGGATAGCGATACCGAAATAAATGATTAGCTGATCTGCTGATAGGTAAATATTTATTAACTTATTATTCAGTTAGCACAAAAATAACCCATAATTTATAGATTTATTTGGCAGTAGACGAACAATTTAAAAGTTAATACGATAGGGAAAAAAAGTATTTAGAAAAATATTACTTCCCGGCTAATGTAAGTAGTATCAAACTTAATTGACTCAGAATGTCATTAAATATCTTCTCGGCATATTTGGTAATGATAGTGGTTAAAAGAGGTAATAGATAGATACCAATTAAAAGTGTCAGTTGGAAGCCGACAACAAAAATAGAAAGTTGGGGGGTCATTCTATTTAAGATCCCCAAACTGATATTAATAATTAATAGTAAGGTTAAAATAGGCAGCGCCAATAGTAAACCATAATAAAAAATAATTCCGGCTGATTGAGCAACTAATATAAAGCTTTGGCTATTTAACGCTAGCGATTGGATTGGAATAAGCTGGAAGCTATCTGCCAATAGTGACAATAACAAAAGATGAATATCGAAAGATAAAAACAGTAATAACAATAATAGATTAAAAAAACGCGCAATAATTGGCATATTGGGGCCGGCTGCTGGATCAACAAATAAGGCGAAAGAGAGCCCCATCTGCATCCCCAATACTTCTCCCGCATAACGAACGATGGCAAAGGCGATTTGCATTGTCAGTCCCATTAATAAGCCGATTAAAACTTGTTGTATTAAGATCCAACACCCCATAACGGAAAAAAGAGGGATTTGTGGTAGTGGTATTGCCGCAGAGATTAAAATAGTGATCAATAAGGCTAATATAATTTTACTTTTTTTAGGGATCTGTTTTTCGCCAAAAAACGGGGCAATACTAAATAAAGCTAATACTCGCACAAATGGCCAAAAAAATTGGTTAATATAGCTATAAAAAAAATCTGTGCTAAAAGTGATCATTATTAACCAACAAGTTGCGGTAATTGTGTTATCAACTGACGGGTATACTCAATAAATAGTTGTAACATCCACGGGCCGGCTACAACCGCAGTAATAAAAACAGCGATAATTTTAGGAATGAAAGAGAGGGTTATCTCATTAATTTGCGTCGCTGCTTGTAATAAACTAATAATTAAACCACTGACCAACGCCGCTAATAATAGTGGCGCTGCTAATGCTAAAGCCACTTTCATACCATAAATACCAAGTCCCATCACTGTTTCCGGTGTCATTTTCACTCCTAATTAAAAAAACTTTGTGCTAAAGAGCCTAAAATTAATTGCCAACCATCGACCAGAACAAACAACATTAATTTAAAAGGCATTGCAACGGTAGCAGGCGGAACCATCATCATTCCGAGCGCCATTAATACACTGGCAACTACGAGATCGATAATCAAGAAAGGAATAAATAACATAAAGCCGATTTGAAAAGCCGTTTTTAGTTCACTAGTAATAAATGCCGGCACTAAAATACGCATCGGAACATCGTCTTGGGTTTGATACTCACTATCATTGGCTAAGCGGGCAAACAGTGCTAAATCAGGTTGACGGGTTTGTTGTAACATAAATTGGCGTAAGGGTTTGGCACCTTCCGCTAATGCCACTTCGATGCTAATTTTCTCTTCACTAAAGGGCAAATAGGCATTTTGATATATTTTATCAAATACCGGAGACATGACGAAAAAAGTCATAAATAGCGCTAAGCCTAATAAAATTTGATTAGGTGGGGCGGTCGGAGTGCCTAACGCATTTCGCAATAAACCCAATACGATAATGATACGAGTAAAACTGGTCGTCATCAGCAACAGCGCAGGGATAAAACCCAGGGCAGTAATAAAAATAAGTGTCTGTACCGGTAGTGACCAACTTTGGCCGCCATTGGCTAAGGGTTGGCTAGTAATTGCAGGTATAGCGGTGTAAGCGGGCAATGGCAACCACAATAGCGCGCTGGTTAATAAAAATAGCAATTTACGCATCACTGTTTCTACTTTTTACTAAGCATGTCTTCATGAATTGACCAAAAGAGGGTGGAACAGAAGCTGACTGCTGTTGTTCATCCGGTTCGGTTTTGGCCGGCATTTTATGCAACAAGGTAATGTTTTCTTCGGTGACACCGAGTACCAGCGCCTGCCCTTCAACTTCAATAATGGTAATTTTGGCTTTATTACCGAGTGAGTAATTATCCGTTACTTTGATTGCGCTTGAGCGAGTGGTCAGATAGCGTTTGGGTAAAAAACGGCGTATTAACCATAAAGTCACCAATAGACCGCCAATAATCAGTAATAGCGAGCTGCTCATTTCAGTTAACATGCTACTGCCTGAAAGTAGCGAGGGGCTGTTAGTGGTTGTGCCCCCTTTTAATACAGGAGCAGCACTATCTGCCGCTCCAGCAACTAGAAAAGAAGAATAAGCTGGCATAATCTATCGACTCAACCGACGCATACGTTCTGATGGGGTAATAATATCGGTAATACGAATGCCATATTTATCAGAGACCACCACTACTTCGCCTTGTGCGATCAGATAACCATTGATCAGAATGTCTAACGGTTCACCCGCCAGGCCATCCAGTGAAACCACCGAGCCTTGGGTTAAACTTAAAAGCTTTTTAATGGTCATTTTGGTGCGACCTAGCTCAACTGTCAATTTAACCGGAATATCCATGATCATATTAATATCTGAAAATTGGTTTTCGATATCTTGTATGTCCAAATTATCAAAGATCGCAGGTCCATTGTCGGTTGGTTTCGGCGGTTTCGATTGCTGAGCAATGGTTTCTGCCCAGATATCTTCAGCCGAGGTTTTAGCTTGATGTTCAGTAAAATCTTTAGTGTCACTCATGGTTTTTGTTCCTCTTCCAGAGCGTTTAAAACTGGATTAATAAGATGTTCGACGCGAAGGGCATACTGCCCATTTAATGTTCCATATTTACTGGTCAGCACGGGAACGCCATCGACATGAACCATAAGGCGTTCTGGTTTTTCGACAGGAATGACATCCCCTTTTTGCAGTTTCAGGATCCTGGAGAGCCGCGTTGGATGTTCAATCAGGTTAGCGATTAATTCCAATTCAGAATATTTAACTTGGTTAACCAAGCCTTCCATCCAGACACCTTCATCTTGTTTAACATTTTCTACCGGCGGATTGATTAATCGTTCACGTAACGGCTCGATCATGGCAAAAGGGATACAAATGCTAAATTCACCAATCATATTGCCAATTTCCACTAAAAATGGGGTGGTAATAACAATATCGTTAGGTGAAGACGTGATATTGGTAAATTTTACCTGAATTTCAGAACGAACATATTCTGCCTGGATTTTGAAAATACTCTCCCAGGCGTCACTATAGGCATCAAGCGCCAATTTCATCATTTTATTAATAATACGCTGTTCGGTATGGGTAAATTCACGCCCGTCAACTGGAGTTGGAAACCTACCATCGCCACCAAATAGATTATCGACCGCGATATAGACTAAATTGGGTTCAAAGGTAAAAAGGGCGGTACCGCGCAAAGGTTTTAAATGCACCAGGTTAAGGTTAGTCATCACGGGTAGATTGCGCGCAAATTCATGATATGGCTCAATTTTGATTAATCCTACCGTAATATCAGGGCTACGACGTAGAATATTAAATAACCCCATACGAAATTGGCGCGCAAAACGTTCATTAATAATTTCCAGCGACTGCAATCGCTCGCGCACAGCACGTCGTTGTGTATTCGGATTATAAGGATGGATATCCATTTCAGCTGCAGATGCTTTTTTCTCTCCACCGCTAACCGTATTATCAGTTGGCGCATCATTTAGCAGGGCATCAATCTCTGTTTGTGAAAGAAAGTTATCGCTCATGTGATTTATCGTAAAATAAACGTTGTGAATAACACATCGGTAATAATTTGTTCAGACTCTTCTAATTCAAAAGTCGGTTTTAATACCTGCTTAATTTCAGACATAAGATGAACTTTGCCTGTATCTGTTGCCAAATCAGCGGCGTTTTGGCGAGATAACAATAACAATATACGGCTGCGCACCTCAGGCATAAAATCATGAAGGCGTTTACGGGTTTCTTCACTGGTCAGGCGTAATGTAATATCAACATATAACACGCGATCGCGTTTCTCATCGTCAATTAGATTAACCGAAAAGGGTTCTAGTGACATAAATACCGGTAGCACCAGACTTCTTTTTTCCGGTTGATGCTCATCTTGTTCTTTTGCTTGAAATAGCCACCAGCTATAGCCAGCAATAAAACAGCTTAATAGTGTGAATAACGCCATAATGGTTAACAGCATCCCACTGATGCGTTTTCCTTGATGTTGCGACTTAGACATAGACAGGTAATTCCTTTTGATTCTACTTGGGATAATCAAGGCATTGTCGATTAACGTTTTATCCCTGTTTTTGCATTTCACTATAATTATCCCGATCTATGAATAACTTGACGGTAGAATAAAACAGTAAAAATAGGCGGTTATTTTGTCATTGAACAATGTTGATAAGGATAGGGGGAATGTTCCCCCACAAGAAAAAGTAAAAAAAAGCAAATGGATTTAAGCAAATACATCAATTCCGCTGGTTATTTGTGCCTGGTTAGTTTGCTGGACTTTAGTTAATGAACTATCACTCTCTTGCTCATTGGTCTCATTAGTTATTGATGATAGCGGCGTTGCCGGTTGATTATCTTGCGCACTATTTTGCTCGTTATGTTGCTCGCCAACATGCGTTTGCCCCAGTTGTATGCCTTGTTCTGATAGCGCATGACGTAACTGTGTCAGATTGCTTTCAATAATCTGGCGAACTTGTTGATTAGCGGTCACGACTGACAGTTGCGCTTTATCGTCAAAAATTTTAAGTTGAATTTGTAGGCTACCTAATTCTTCCGGATGAAGACGTAACTCGGCTTGTTGTGCGCCATGGCGACTGAGCATGACAATCTGCTCACTAAACTTTTGTCCCCACTCCGGCTGATCAATCGGCGTAGTCAAAGCCATAGAATTGATGTTAGCTGTCATTGACTGAGTTAATGCAGGATTGGCTGACAAAGAGATTAAAGGGATCGCATTATTATTGTTTGGCGATAGGCTAATTAATTCTGGATTTTCTGCCGTATTGGTCAGGGTTGCTACATTGATATTAGATTGCATGGCCGGTTGTAACGACAGAGATTGCGATGTTGCTTGTTCATTGAACGGTGCTGATAAATTGGCCAGCGGGTATTCGATTGTTGCACTATGGCTTGTGGAAGTAGCGAGCTGAGAATGCGATTTGAAATGCAGTTTTTCATCGCTATTGTCACTATTATTAGCTAATTGTTCAATAATCGCTTGCTCGATTGTTTCATCGGCTAGTGTTGCGCGATCATTTTCCAGCCGTAGCTGTGTTGCTACCTCTGCCAGTTGAATGGGTAATTGATCAATGAATTGATTAGCGGTTAATGGCGAAAATTGCGGGTTATCTGATGGTGCTGTTGCTTCATCAATTTTTGTGCTGCTTTCCTCAGTTAAAAAGTCATTGAAAGCAGGTAAGGTATTTTCCTGCTGTTCAATAGCTGAGTCAGCATTATCTGTTACGCTTTGTTCTTTTGCCGGCGATGAATGGTTAGTTAACATCTGGGCAAAATTGTCCGAATGCGATGATGATAATGGTTGGTTAGAAGCGTGCCCATTAGCGGTCAATGTTAGCGATGTGTCTATCATTATGATGTCCTTAAAACGGCTCGTTGCGCCATTTCATCCATTTGTTTTTGTTCCAGCCGATCAGCACGTTTTTTTTGTAAACGGTCACTACGTTGTTGTAGCTTACTGAAGGCATTGGTTTTTTGCTGTTTGCCTTGCCAATTTTGTTCTGCACTTGTTTCTCGCTGTTGCCATTCAACTAAATGTTGCTGATGTTGCGTGATTGCTTGTTCAAGGGTCAGCAAAAACTGCTGATAATTTTGTAATATTGCACAAGAGGTGCCTTGATGAAGCATACTATTAAGCTGTTGGCGATATTCATCCTGATACTGTAGCAGTTGTGTCAGTTGTTGCAGCATTTGTTGATGCTGATGTCGAATATGCGACAGTTTTACTGCGGCCTGGTTGCTATCTTTATGGCTTAAATCACGTAATAGTGTGAAGGAATTGCTTGCTTTCATGCTTCCTCATTAGTGATTTTGGGAAATAACTGACAAAGCTGTTGATAGGCGCTCTCCTTTGAACAGTACTCATCGCAATCTTGGCGTAAAAATTGTTGCAAATGGGGATAAAGCTGGATGGCCTGATCAAGGATCGGATCACTACCAACGGCATAAGCGCCAACATTAATCAGATCTTGATTACGCTGATAACGAGATAATAGTTGTTTGAACTGTTGAGCCTGATAAAAATGGCTTTTATCCACCAGAGTGTTCATTGCCCGGCTGATGGAAGCTTCGATATCGATAGCTGGATAATGGCCAGATTCTGCCAGGCTACGTGACAAGACAATGTGACCGTCTAAAATAGCACGCGCTGAATCGGCAATCGGATCCTGTTGATCATCACCCTCTGTTAGTACGGTATAAAAAGCGGTGATACTACCACTACCTTGTGTACCATTACCGGCACGCTCTATTAGGGCGGGTAATTTGGCAAACACAGATGGTGGGTAACCCTTCGTAGCCGGAGGTTCTCCGATCGCTAATGCAATCTCACGTTGTGCCATGGCATAACGGGTTAATGAATTCATAATCAGTAACACGTTCAAACCGCGATCGCGAAAGTCTTCGGCAATCCGGGTGGCGTAAGTTGCGCCTTGTAAACGTAAAAGCGGCGAGACATCAGCGGGAGCCGCGATAACCACCGAGCGCTGTAAACCCTCCGGGCCGAGAATATTTTCAATAAAGTCTTTAACTTCTCGGCCGCGCTCACCGATCAGGCCAACTACGATCACGTCAGCTTGGGTATAGCGTGCCATCATGCCCAATAAAATACTTTTACCAACTCCAGAGCCGGCAAATAATCCCATCCGTTGGCCGCGACCGACCGTCAGTAAACTATTAATCGCTCTTACCCCTACATCAAGTGGCAGGTTAATTGATTCTCGTTGTAAGGGGTTAATTGGCGCAGTAACTAGCGATGCAAAGCTGTCTATGGTTGGCAAGGGTTTGCCATCTAATGGTTCACCAAAACCATCCAGAACACGACCAAGTAGCGCGGGGCCCAGGGGGAATTGTTGACCGCTGTTTTGTTGCTTGTCTGAAACTGAAGGATGATAGACTTGAGCGCCGGGTACAATGCCTTCAAGATCCTGATAAGGCATTAATAGCATTTTATTGCCATTAAAACCGACCACTTCACACGTGATCTCGTCACTGGCTGCTTGATGTTGGCGTTTTATTAAACAATTTGCTCCTAACGGCATTTGCAGACCGGTTGCTTCTAACACTAAACCTGTCACGCGGGTTAATTTGCCATAATGGCGCACTGGCGCTAGCTGGATAAGCTGCTTTTCAAAGCTGTCAATTCGGCCTAACCAGCGGGCAAGTTTTGCGGTCATTGACATTTCTCCGGCATAATCAACTGACAAAGCTCAAGCCAGCGGGTTTCTAAACTGGCATCCAATTCACTATTTTCAGCGCTAATTTTGCAACCATATCGATGCAGCTCTGGCACCGCGATCAGACGCCAGCCATTAGCGGTTAAACTATCACCTAGTTGTGATTCAACCAGTGCCATATCATTTGGATTAACTTGTAGTTGAGGACGGCCTGCCAATAGCGGATCTTGTTGTAGAAAATGACTAATTTGGCTCAATAATGCGCTACCATCACAAACCGCCGGTTGGCCTAATACCTGACGAGCAGCCTGCAGGGCAATCTGCATTAAACGAGAAGCAATGAAACTGTCTAATCCTTCTAAGGAGTGACGAAACTCAGTTAATAGCGCTTGCCATTGTTGGGTGATAGCGGCCATCTCATTTTTGGCATCATTGGCACCTGCCTGATGGCCTTCAGCTAAACCTTGCTGATAACCGGCCTGGTATCCTTGTTGCTGACCATCCGTCAAACCGTTTGTTGTCCAGCCGCGTAACCTTCTTGATAGCCGATTTCTTTAGCTTGCGCTTTTAAATCGTCCAGTTGATTGATTTGCGCTAAAACATCTTTTTCACTCTGTTCAGCTAATGGCGTATCACTGGCAACATGCTGATTATTGATCACAGGATTTAAACCTGGCCAAAGGGTAATTTCGTCTGGCAGCCAGGGCTGCCATGGTGAGAGCGATTTTTTAGACATAGGTTTCTTCACCGCCATTCATCACAATTTCACCACTTTCTGCCAAGCGACGAACGATGAACAAGATCGCTTTTTGTTCTGCTTCCACTTGCGACAGGCGAACAGGGCCACGTGAAGCCAGATCATCGCGCATGATCTCAGCGGCTCGACGTGACATATTGTTGAGGAAATGATCGCGTAAATTCTGTTCACAACCTTTTAATGCAATAACCAGCGAATCGTTTTCCACTTCTTGCAACAGACGCTGCATAGAACGATTGTCCATTTCAATAAGATTTTCAAACAAGAACATTTCGTCGATAATTTTTTGTGCCAGTTCATCGTCATACTCTTTAACCGCACTAATAACCACCTCTTCTTGCTGACTCTTCATCAAGTTGATGATTTCAGCGGCAGTACGCACACCACCCATTTTACTACGCTTAATATTTTGTCCATCAAGTAGGTTATTCAGCACCTCAGTCAACTCAGCTAAAGCGGAGGGTTGTACGCCACCAAAGGTAGCAATTCTTAACATGACATCATTACGCAGTTTTTCATCAAATAAAGCTAACACGTCGGCCGCTTGTTCACGCTTTAAATGCACTAAAATGGTGGCAATAATCTGCGGATGTTCATCGCGGATCATATCTGCCGCCATCTGCGGCTCCATAAAGTTCAGCGTATCAATACCGGTAGCGGTCTCTTTGGTTTCAAAAATATCCTCTAACAAGGTATTGGCCCGCTCTTCACCCAATGCTTTGACTAATACTGAACGCAGGTAATCATTGGTATTAACATTAATAGCCGCATATTGAATGGCATTTTCTTCAAATTCGGCCAATACATCTGACAATTCCTGGTTAGAGATTTGGCGTAAACTTGACATAGCCACACTTAATTTTTGTACTTCACGGCTATTTAAGTGTTTAAAAATTTCAGCGGCTTGCTCTTCACCTACTGACATTAGCATCACTGCACTTTTTTCTGTTCCACTAAGACTCATAATTCTTTACTCATCCAATCACGAACAACCATTGCCACCACACGGGGATCTTTTTGTACCATCTGACGTAAGCGTTGGGTATGCATCTCTGCGTTAACACGTTGACGGGTCTGTTCTTGACGCGCAGCTTCATCTTGCTCAATTTTTTGGCAAGCAGCCTGCTCCGCATCTTTTTTCGCTTTCAGATCAGACGCCATTTTAGCGGCTTTCTCTGCTTCACGTTTTTTCTGTAATTGGGGTTTGACCACAAAACGCCACAATAACCAGGCCAACAGTAATAGCAGCAAATAGCGACCAATCTCTAACACGTTGGCGATAAAAACTGGCTGTTGCCAAAACTCAAGCGGTTTAAGTTCAGCGTCTTGGGCTTCAAATGGTGCATTTACTACATACAGGCTATCGCCACGCTGCTCAGAAAACCCCATCGCTTCTCGTGCCAAGGTTTTAATTTGTGTTAATTTTTCATCAGTTAGCGGTAAGCTATCATCATTTTCTTTTTTATCTTTATCGGTATCAGCATAATTAACGATGATGGCCACTGAAAGTCGCTGTAGATTGCCAATTTGATGTTGAGTATGACGAATGCGACGATCTATCTCATAGTTGGTGGTTTCATCAACCCGACTATTATGATTATTATTTACTGGCTGCGGGGCATTTTTATCATTAGGTTTGTCAATCGGTGCTTTTGGTGCCGGTGTTGGTTGGTTAGATAGCGCACCGGGTACGCCACCAACTAATAATTGACCGTTTTGCTCACTGCGACTGGTCTGTTTTGAACGCACCGCTGATTCATTGGGTGGCTGATTGGGTTTGTACTCTTCCGCTGTCTCTTCAGTACGGGCAAAATTAATTTCCGCCGTAACTTGTGCGTGTACATTACCTCGGCCAACCAGTGGCATAATAATCGATTCGATACGTTGCTTATAACGATTCTCTATCGATTGCACATAGTTGAGTTGCGTCACGTTAAGATCGCGGCTAATGCCATCGGGCTGAGTCAATAGATTGCCTAACTAATCAACGATAGTGACATTATTGCTAGTTAAACCACTGACACTACTAGAGATCATATGCACAATAGCGGCAATCTGGCCTTCATCCAGTTTACGGCCGTTTTGTAGGTTAAGGGTGACCGACGCGGTAGGATCTTTTTGCTCGCGCACAAAAAGTGACGGTTTGGGGATCGCTAAATGTACGCGGGCGCGTTGCACAACTCCCAATGATTCAAAGGTTTTGGCTAATTCACCTTCCAAAGCACGTTGATAGTTGATCTGTTCGCTAAATTGACTCAACCCAAATTTTTCTTGATCCAGTAACTCAAAACCGGCATTGCCGCCTTTTGGTAATCCTTGTTGCGCTAACTTTAGTCTAACCTCATGCACTTTATCAGCCGGCACTTTAACCATACTACCATCGGCAGATAGTTGATAAGGAATATTCATTTGACTTAGCTGAGTAACAATTTCGCCGCCATCCTTATCACTAAGATTGGTATAAACTGGGCGATAGTCAGGTCCCTGTAGCCAAAACAAAGCAGCGATGAAAAAAGTTATTGCCAAAGCACCTGCAACGATCAGCGGTACTTTAGGATCAGATTTTATTTTGTCGAAAATGGTACTTAATCCTTTGAGCGGATTTGCTCCATTAGTATTTACGGCATTCATAGACAATCCTTGCCTTCTCGTTCTTGATGAAGATTGATAACGTGGCGTAACAAAGTGGCTTCCTCATACTGATAAAGTATTTCCAGTTTCATCTTTATATTATCGTTTGTCGTGCCTTGGTTTAATGGCTGAAATAGACTTTTAGTTCGGCGCTAATTGTCGGTTTTGATTTATTTGACTTGTGGTAGGGTTATTTTCCGCTCAGTGCCAAAAGATGAGTTAATACGATGGCACAGATTAGAGAAAGGTATTGGAAAAAATAGGTAGAGGTTTTTATGTCAATTCCAGCCATTCAATCTGTTATCGCGAAAATGACAACAGACATGGTTAGTCAAAATAATATACTGTTAACAGCGACACCGCAATCCGGTTTTGCCAGTCATTTGTTAACTGCGGTGAGTAAAATTAATCAGACCAGGGTGAGTGCGAGTCAGAAAGCACAAGCATTAACCTTGGAAAAACCAGGGGTTGAGCTTAATGATGTGATGGTTGATTTACAAAAGGCCAGTTTATCACTTCAGTTTGGTATTCAGGTGAGAAACAAGCTAGTGGGTGCCTATCAGGAAATCATGAATATGCCAGTTTAAATGAGCTTTTAGTGTAATTAAGCCATGGACAAGTGGCTATCTTGGTTATTATTTGCCGGTAATAAATTTGGTTATGGTAAATAATATCCACTAACTGATAAAAGATAGCCATAATTATCATTGCTAGCGTTTTCGCTGGCAATGTCGGTTATTGATGAAATTATGTTTACTAATAATCTTAAACCTACCTCTTTCAATAATAAATATCGTTATAGTAATCTAGATAACAAAATTAACTAATAATTTTTTATTGTAAGCTATTAAATTTAAAAGTGATTATATGAATATTGGTTTTTGCGGGAAAAAAAACTGATTGAACTTGCAAATCGTGTTGCGTATTTTCTTTTATTAAAATATGACAGACAAAATAAATTAAATAATTATTAATAAAATAAGCAATACTGATAGTTTTAAACTAACAGGCAACTCAAATAATAGTTTAAAAACTGTAATGATATTTTAAATCATCTTTAGCAAAACGGAGCAATAAAATAACTTATTATTCAGGAGAATAAATTATAGCAACAAGCAAAGGAGATTTTTGGAACAGGAAGCAGGGTATAAAGACTTAGGTATTTGCCAAATTTCTAATTCAAAAAGCATGCTGATTTATTATTTCCCCGCAGTAATTTCTGTGTCATTTAACTACCCTGGTATTATGTTTTGGCCGCTTAAGCGGTCTTTTTTAATTGCTTGAACAATATAAAATAGCCTCTGACTAAGTCAATAAAGCACAATTGAGCTTGGTAATTATTAAATAAATAATCAGATTAACAGCAAAAATGGACTAAATTAATTATTCCGTTTCACTGTAACGGAATTGAAGCTGCTGCTGTTGCGCGGTCTGTTTAATTAACACCGCCAGCTCATTCATGCGGCTTTCCATCAATTGGCGGATGGCATTTTCATTGGTTAATATCGTTTGTAATAGTTCAGTCAATTGATGGCATAGCGGCTCAGGTAGATCAGCAATTGAACCTATTGCAGTGACTTGATCAACCGCTTGTTGATAACTATTTTCGCTAATTAATAATTGTTCCCATTGTGCTTGCTGTGCCAGCGATAACATTTGCTGACTAATGGTCAGCAAATGTTGATAAGCACTCAGGAAGGTATGTTGCTCATTGTACATTAGATTTTCTTGCCGGATCATTAAGTTGGTCCCAGGTATCAGCTGAGTCAGTCAATAATTTAATCACATGCTGAATTCTATCAACATTATTATGCAGACTGGCATACAGCAATTCGCGGATCATATAGTCATATAATAGGGTCATATTTTCGCCAATTTCACCGCCTTTTTCCCGATCAATACCGCCATTGAGTCCTTCACCAATAATGGCAATCGCTTTGGAGATAGCGTTGTTTTTTTGTTGAATATTGTTTTGTTCAATAAAAATGACCGCCCGCTTTAAGGCGCTAAGCGCCTCTTTATATAAGATTTGCACCAGTTGATAAGGTGAAGCATTTAAAATTTGGCTTTCAATATCCACTTGCGCATACAAAGTTTCGACAGTTGAGCTATTCATAATTTATTTTGTTAATAGGGCCATTAAGGAGTTACTGCTCTGTTTCATATTGCTGATAGCTTGATCCATCGCGATAAATTTTTTCTGATAACGTTTAAGTGTGGCGGCAATGGTGGTTTGAACACTTTCCATTTTTGTCGCTAACATTTTTTTCTGGTGATTGAGTGATTCAGTGCTTAAATGTAGTGGCCCTTCCAGTTTATCCAGGGTCTTTTTTAAATAATTAAAGGTTTCAGTGGCAAAACCGCTTTTATCGCCAGCACCCATAAAGAACTGTTTAACTTTGGCTGGGCTATCTTTTAGCGCTTCATCCAATTTTTTATCATCAATGGTTATTTTTCCTTCATGATTAAAACCAATACCAAAATGGTTCAAATGATTCATATCGGGCATATCTTGCACATTTAGCGTCAAATTTTTCACTTGGGAAAAGATCATTGCTGATGAGCTGTCGTTTAATAAAATACCGTTGTTAGCCGAAGGTGCTTCACCCGGTTTAGTCGGGATATATTTGGTTTGGCTTTTATAAAAGCTATGTAAACTATTAAAGGCATCAACCCAGCTTTTAATCGCTTTTTTAGTCGGCTCGATATCTTTAGTAATATTGACAGTTTCTGCTATCAGCGCGTTGTTATTGCTGGTATCTTTTTCAGCCGTCTTAATCAATTTAAAGGTCACGCCTTCTGGTGCATCTTTAATCTCATTGGTTTGCCGTTCAATATCAATGCCATTAATTTTTACTTTGGCATTTTGTGCGCTAACGGTTTCAATCATACTATTACTGTTAAAAATAGCATCCAGTGTGCTATCGCCTTGCACCTCAATAGCCATTTTTGCTTCAGTACCGGTTTTCTTTGAAGTCAGGACTAATTGATGCTCACCATCTTTGATTTTTACCAGGCTGGCAGTGACATTACCATCAGTTTTATTGATCGCATCACGGATTTCCAGCAGTGATGTTTGTTCATCGCTCAGTTTAATTTCCAGTGGTTGCTTTTCGCTGTTTTGCTTAATAACTAATATCCGCTCTCGGCCACTGGTAACATTACCGCCCAGTTTTTTCTTAACATCATCAATAGTGTTGGTCTTTAAGGATTGTGCCTGGGCTAATTGTTCAACAATCACCTCATAATTACCGGCTGCTGCCTTCTCATCGGTGGTGACAGCCACGGTTTTATGGTCTTTATTGACAGCAGTGGTTGTGATTTTGTCAAACTTCATCAATGTTTCTGAAGCTTGCTGTAATTTATCTAGTTCAGCACGCAATGCACCATAGGCGCTGATCTGTTTATCGTATTTCTGCTGCTTTTGTTTTAAAGGATTCAGTTTTTGATTCTCAGAGCTTTCTAATTTATCCAGCCATTCGCCAATTGGCATGCCAGATCCTGCACCTAATACTGTCATATTTGACATGATCTTTTCCTCTTCATGTGAGCAAGGTTATCCCTGTTATCGGCACTCACTAAAAAAAGCTGAGTCAATAGACAAAATAAATTTATTGGCTCAAATAATTAAAGAATTAACACCCAGCGACGATAACCAAACCAGCCAAGCGTTTTGGCATTATGAAAAATTAACAAGGAAATTATTATGGCTTTGGTTATTAATACCAATATGTCTGCGCTAAATGCACAGAAAGCACTGAATAAAACACAAGACACCTTAGGTACCACTATTCAACGTCTATCAACTGGCCTACGTATTAACAGCGCTAAAGATGACGCGGCGGGTATGTCAATTGCTAATGGCATGACTTCTAACATTATGGGTATGACGCAAGCTGCGCGTAACGCCAATGATGGTATCTCGCTCGCACAAACCACTGAAGGGGCGTTAGCGCAAGTTAATGATAACCTGCAAGCGATTCGTCGTTTAGCCGTCCAGGCTAGTAACGGCACTAACTCAGCCAGCGATATTGCTACACTGCAAAATGAAGTTAAACAGCGTTTAGACGAAATCAACCGTATCTCTGAGCAGACTGATTTTAACGGCACTAAAGTATTAAGTTCCAATGCAATGAAAACCATCCAAATCGGTGCCAATTACGGTGAAACGATAGAGATCGCATTAGAGAAAATTACTTCTGGTGAGTTAAAAATCGAAGAAGTGAATTTAAATATTTTTGCTAAGTCTTATGCTGATTATGCTACTGCAGATGCATCAACAACTGATATTTCTGCAACGGCTAACGATCCAATTTATGCAGCGGCAGCGAATAAATTAGTTGATGCGGATATTAAAATTGTTGCTGGTGGAGCAGGGCAAAGTGGTATTGCAGTAGGCGCAATCGGCGCTAATAAACTACATCAAAAAATTGATGCCGCTACCGGTAAAGCTATTGATGGTCAATTTGTGATCAAGAAAGATGGTTCTGGTGAAGTTTATGATGTGAATTTGACATTTAAAGTCACTGGTACGGGTAATAATACTAAACAAGAAGTTGAAGTTACTGTTCGTGATGAAGTTAAAGATGCACAAGATGGTGCTGTTGATACTAAAGTGGCTCGTGCTGGTATGTTAAGTGACGATAAAGTTCTTAGCAGCCTGGATGATGCTTTGACTAGCGTTTCTGCCCTACGTAGTTCATTAGGTGCGATGCAAAACCGCTTTGAAGCAGCGGTAGAGAACCTGAACAACACTATCAACAATCTATCTTCTGCGCGTAGCCGTATTCAGGATGCTGACTTTGCTGACGAAGTTTCTCGTTTAAGCAACGGTCAGATCCTGCAACAGGCGGGCACTACGGTATTGGCGATGGCTAACCAGTCTACTCAGTCAGTACTCTCTTTGCTGCGTTAATGTCAGCGATAAACTAATTAGTCAATTTATTATTTTACTTTGCCGGCCTAGTGCCGGCTTTTTTGTCGCTATTAGTAGCGAAAATATAGCAAATGGTGCTCAAGTTTAGCGTGGATGGGCCGATAAAGATAATCAGCCAGGCAAACTGGCGATCAATAAAAACTGAAATAAAGGAACAATTATGGCTCTGGTTATTAATACCAATATGTCTGCGCTAAATGCACAGAAAGCACTAAATAAAACCCAAGACACCTTAGGTACCACTATTCAACGTCTATCAACTGGCCTACGCATTAATAGCGCTAAAGATGACGCGGCGGGTATGTCAATTGCTAATGGCATGACTTCTAACATTATGGGTATGACACAAGCTGCGCGTAATGCCAATGATGGTATCTCGCTCGCACAAACCACTGAAGGGGCGTTAGCGCAAGTTAATGATAACCTGCAAGCGATCCGTCGTTTAGCGGTACAGGCTAGTAACGGCACTAACTCTGCCAGCGATATTGCTACACTGCAAAATGAAGTCAAACAGCGTTTAGACGAAATCAACCGTATCTCTGAGCAGACTGATTTTAACGGCACTAAAGTATTAAGTGCCAATGCGATGAAAACTATCCAAATCGGTGCCAATTACGGTGAAACGATTGAGATCGCATTAGAGAAAATTACTTCTGGTGAGTTAAAAATTGAAGAAGTGAATTTAAATATTTTTGCTAAGTCTTATGCTGATTATGCTACTGCAGCAACTTCATCGGCAGATATTGGTAAGGATGCAAACCTTTCATTCCCAGCGTCAGCAACTAAAGCTTTGATTGATGATAATGTTAAAATTGGTGGTACTACAAAACTAACTGGTACGCAGAAATTACATCAAAAAATTGATGCCGCTACTGGTAAAGCGGTTGATGGCCAATATGTGTTAGTGGATACAACAACGGCTAATGCAACTAAAGTTCATGAAGTGACATTAACAACTAAAGCGGTTGGTACTAATGGTGAGGATAAAGCGGTAGATGTAACTCTCGGTAAAGAGATCACTGCCGATGCAGTTGCCGGTGCTGTCGATACTAAAGTGGCTCGTGCTGGTATGTTAAGTGACGATAAAGTCCTTAGCAGCCTGGATGATGCTTTGACTAGCGTTTCTGCCCTACGTAGTTCATTAGGTGCGATGCAAAACCGCTTTGAAGCAGCGGTAGAGAACCTGAATAACACTATCAACAATCTATCTTCTGCGCGCAGCCGTATTCAGGATGCTGACTTTGCTGACGAAGTTTCTCGTTTGAGCAACGGTCAGATCCTGCAACAAGCGGGCACTACGGTATTGGCGATGGCTAATCAGTCTACTCAGTCAGTACTTTCTCTACTACGTTAATTGCTTTATTTAACCACTATTCTGGTGGTTTTTTTACTGGCCGGCTTTGCCGGCCAAAGTTATAAAATAGCGATGGATATTAGCTACAGCAATATTAATTATCATTATTATTATCTGAATGAATAAAAACAGTATGGCATTTGTCACCAATATCAATCATGCAGCGCGCTTTGCTAAACGAGCACTGAATAATCAGCAACAGAGCCTGACAACCACTATCCAGCGTTTAGCGACTGGACTGCGCATTAACAGTGCTAAAGATGATGCCGCTGGGTTATCGATTGCTAATGGTATCAGCAGCAATATTGTTAGTTTATCACAAGCGGCACGTAACACGCATGATGGCATCTCCTTGCTGCAAACCACCGAAGGGGGGTTAAGTCAGATGAGCGATAACCTACATGCCATTCGGCGCTTGGCAGTGCAAGCATTAAATGATACTAACTCTGATCAGGATATCAAAACTTTACAACAGGAAGTCGATCAGCGGTTAGCTGAAATTGATCGTATTGCTGAGCAAACCAATTTTAATGGCATTAAGGTATTCGCCAGACAGGCCAAAACCTTGTTGCAGGTTGGCGCCAATTATGGCGATACGATCGAAATCGGTGGCCAAGTAATAAGTACTAAGGCGTTAGCAATAGACGATTTGGATTTAACTAATCGCTCCAATAGTACTAGCCAACCAACTAATCCGCTGAATCCAATACCCGGCACGCAAGCTTATTCTGATTATCATATTAACCCCGCTTCACTAAGTGATATTAATCGGGATTTATTGGCGGCAGGTCATATCACGCAGCCTTTGGCTGTAACCGATATAAAAATTCGTGGCACTAATGTGTCGAATTTAAGCAGAAATGCAGTTTTTGGTCGAGACTTTAATTTACATCAAAAAATAGATAATACCACCGGCCAACTAATTGCCTCTGAATATATGCTAATAACGGCAAATGGTGATCGTTATGATATGACAACCTCATTTAATTCCACATCAATGCATATTTGGCTGAGTGGTCATGTGACTAGTGGCATACCAGGATTACCAGGCGTTCTGTTGCAACCAACGCCAGCGACTAATGACAATATCTTAACCCGCATCGATAAGGCCTTAGCCCAAATCAATAGTTATCGCAGTTCTCTTGGTGCAACGGAAAATCGGCTGGCAGCCACCATTGATAATTTAGCCAATACCACTAACCACTTACAGGCTGCCCGTAGCCGTATTCAGGATGCTGATTTTGCCTACGAGGTGGCCAATTTAACTAAAACCCAGCTTTTACAACAGATGGGTTCCTCGGTCTTAAAGTTGGCCAATCAATCAGCGCAAGAGGTACTAACCTTATTACGCTAACCTTTTTTTAATTATAGATTTGCCACTTTAGCAATTTATGCGGTTAAAAATCGTCGCTAAGTAAAAAACGGCCATTTTTTATCGCTATTTTCGCCATTATCTTAAATTTAATTTCGGATAATAAGCGCCAGTTGATAACTGACAGGTGCTTACGGTGAATGATCTCTATACCCAGGATGGGGTGATTGAAAAAGATGTGCTATGGGAGCGTTATATTCCCTTAGTACGCCATGAGGCATTAAAATTGCAAGTGAGATTACCCGCTAGCGTGGAACTAGATGATTTAGTTCAGGCGGGTGGTATAGGTTTGCTGGATGCATTAGAGCGGTTTGATGCCAGCCAAGGCACCGCTTTTACCACCTATGCGGTACAACGCGTGCGTGGTGCAATGTTAGATGAGTTACGCGCTCGCGATTGGGTGCCTCGTAGTGTGCGTCGTCAGGCGCGAGAAGCGACCAAAGTTATGCAGCAGCTTGAGCAAGCGTTAGGCCGGCCAGCGACCGAACAGGAGATCGCTGATAAGTTGCACATTGGTCTGCTGGAGTATCAACAGCTACTGCAGGATACCAATAATAGTCAGTTATGCTCGTATGATGAGTGGCATGAAGTGCATGGTGAAAGCTGCGAACCAATTATTGAGGTTGACGACGAGCGAAATCCGCTGCAAACTTTAATAGCAACTGATATTCGCAAAAATATTATAAAGGCGATAGAATGTTTGCCTGAAAGGGAAAAAATGGTTTTGACGCTCTATTATCAAGAAGATCTGAACCTGAAAGAAATAGGCGCCGTGTTGAATGTGGGGGAATCCCGCGTCAGCCAGCTACATAGCCAGGCGATAAAACGGCTACGAGCGCGCTTAAATTCAGATAAATAATATTTTTTATTTTTTTGTTTACGATTTACACACAGGGCTTATCTAATATGTCTGTTTCTAACCAAAAGAAGCGGCCGCTGAGCCGTTATATTAAAGACTATAAACATAGTCAAATTCATTGCGCGCACTGTAACAAAACCCTTGATCGGATTTCATTAGTATTTAATGATCAAATTCTGAATAAAGAAGCAATTTCAGCCATGAACGAGCTGGTTGATGGTCAGGCATGGGCAGAATTACAGCATAAATTTACTGCGTTATGTCGTTTTTGTAGTGAGATATATTGTAATAGTGATACCGGCTATTTTGATATTATGTCCTTTAAACAGTATTTATTTAAAGAGACAGAGATGAGCCATAGCACGGTGCGTGAATATGTGGTGCGCTTGCGTCGCCTGGATGAGTTGTTAAGTGAAGCGCAATTTCCTGTCAATGAAGTGGTGATTGAAAAAATTCAAGCGCAGATGCAGGATAAAATGACTGAGTCGGCCTTTAGTAATTACAACATTGCGTTGCGTAAATATGAGCAGTTTCTTAACTGGCAGGCTAACCATTTGGCCTAATACGGCGATGAATCGCAACTGAATGCTTTCATAGTGATTAGATAAATAAGGCCTTAGCGAATCGCTAAGGCCTTATTGTTTGAAGGAAAAAATTATTCAAGCGTCATTAAACTGGCATTGCCGCCGGCTGCTGCGGTATTGATACTGACGACGCGCTCATGGACTAAACGCTCAAGTAATAACTGACTGTCACCGGGTCGGTATCCTTGTACGGAAATAATTGGCCCATCACGCTCAGCCACGAGGCTACAAATGGTTTGTAACTGCTGGCAATCGCCATGAAAAATAACCGCATCAAATTGGCAGTCAACATGTTGCCAGTTATCCGTCAGGGTGATCACTTGATTGACCAATTCAGGCAAAGTCGCATGCAGTTGCTGTTGCATAGCATCATTGGGCCATAAGACTTGACATCCCATGGCTAACACCGCTGCCAGTTGCAGCAGGGCGTCTGATTGGCTTTCAGCCAAACACAGGATCCGCCCGCGCGGCACTAGACTATAACTATTATACTCGCCAGTTGGGCCAGCTAATTGATAGTTAATCCCGCTATGGGGTAATTGTTGATAGTGGAGAATAACGCTATTTAGTAATTGATTATGCTGTTTTTTCGCCCAATCAGCGAAGGCATCAAATGGCGTTAATTGAGCTAATGGGGGTTGGCCACTGGTTAATGGAGAGGGATTATCTGGCTGCTTGAACACTTTCTCAATAACGCTATCTGGCCGCTGGCTGAGCAATCGATAGAGATAGAGTGGGCCACCGGCTTTTGGCCCGGTACCGGATAACCCTTCACCGCCAAAGGGTTGTACACCAACCACGGCACCGACCATATTGCGGTTAACATAAATATTACCTACTTTTGCCGTCTGGCTAACATAAGCAATGGTTTCATCAATGCGGGTATGCAGGCCTAAAGTTAAACCATAACCTGAGTCATTAATTTGTTTGATCAGCCGTGTTAATTGATGCCGTTTAAAGCGCAAAACATGCAGTACGGGGCCAAAAATTTCCTTTTTTAGTTCGTCAAAATGGTCGATTTCAATTAAGGTGGGGCGGACAAAAGTGCCTTGTTGCCATTGATTATCATCCGCTTGGCTAGGTTGTTCAACCTGATAAATCCTTTTACCCGCTTGTCGCATTTTTTCAATATGCTGCTCAATATTCTGTTGTGCCTCGCGATCAATGACCGGGCCAATGTCCGTCTCTAGCAGAGTCGGATCACCGATCCGGTATTCGGCCATCGCACCGGTTAACATAGCCAGCGTGCGTTCAGCGATTTCTTCTTGCAGGCAAAGAATACGTAAGGCGGAGCAGCGTTGGCCGGCACTATCGAAGGCTGAGATGATAACATCATGGACAACTTGTTCAGTGAGAGCCGATGAATCAACGATCATGGCATTTAAACCACCGGTTTCGGCAATCAGTGGAATGGGCTGTTGCTGAGCATTGAGTCGATTGGCAAGATTGCGCTGGATCAGTTTGGCCACACAGGTTGAACCGGTAAATAACACCCCCGCCGTCCGTTGGTCACTAATCAATTTTGTGCCCACTTGCTCGCCTTGGCCAGGCAGCAACTGGAGCACATCACGTGGTATACCTGCTTGATGCAATAATTCGACGCCCAGCATCGCGATAATGGGTGTTTGTTCTGCCGGTTTGGCCAGTACGCAATTACCGCTAGCTAAAGCCGCAGCAATTTGACCGCTAAAAATAGCCAGCGGAAAATTCCATGGACTAATGCAAACCACCACACCCAGTGGAGAATAAGTTTCATTATTGAAATTTTCACTGATCTGCAAAGCGTAGTAACGCAGAAAATCAATGGCTTCGCGCACTTCAGCAATGGCATTACTATAGGTTTTGCCCGCTTCACGGATCAATACGCCAATTAAACGGGAAAATTGCTGCTCCATTAGGCTAGCTGCTTGTTGCAAAATGGCCGCTCGTTGTTCAACTGGTAGTGTCGCCCAGCTAGTGGCAGCGTTAGTGGCCACTTCCAGTGCATGCTCTAGATCGCTCATAGTCGCTTCATGAACATAGCCGACAATATCGCTATGATTGGCTGGATTAGTGATCGGTAGCCGAGCTGAAATTTCATACTGTGAATGATGTTTGCCGCCGAGTAAAGGTTTAACCTGATAACAGCGTGGAGTGGCTAGTAAGGTCTGCGACAGGGCCGCTAGGTGATGCTCATTGGTTAGATCAATACCAATCGCATTGAGGCGCTTTTAGCCATAAAGTGCGCGAGGCAGCGGGATTTGTGGGTGAGGTAAACCCAATTGGCCTTCTGTTTCAGCCGCTGATAGCACCTCTTGCACTGGATCGGCTAGCAGTTTATCTAATGGGATCTGATGATTGGCAATCCGATTAACAAAAGAAGTATTAGCGCCATTTTCCAGTAAGCGACGCACCAAATAAGCGAGTAAGGTTTCATGACTACCAACTGGTGCATAGATGCGGCAAGGACGATTAAGTTTACCCTCGGCGATTGAACCGACAACTTGTTGATAGAGAGATTCGCCCATGCCATGTAAACATTGAAATTCATATTGACCCGGATAATAATTTTCGCCAGCCAGATAATAAATACTGGATAAGGTATGGGCATTATGGGTAGCAAATTGCGGATAAATTAAATTAGGCACTGACAGCAGTTTTCTGGCACAAGCCAGATAGCTGACATCAGTATAAATTTTTTTGTTATAGACCGGGTAACCTTCAAGACCATCTATTTGCGCGCGTTTAATTTCACTATCCCAATAAGCGCCTTTTACCAAACGGATCATCAAACGGTGCTGACTGCGTTGCGCTAAATCGATAATTTCGTCGATAACATATGGGCAGCGCTTCTGATAGGCCTGAATAACAAAGCCAATGCCATTCCAGCCAGCCAGTTGTGGCTCGAAACACAGTTTTTTCAGTAAGTCGAGGGAAATTTCCAGCCTATCAGCTTCCTCAGCATCAATATTAATGCCGATATCATAATGGCGTGCTTGTAAAGTTAATGTTAATAAACGAGGATAGAGTTCATCCATCACACGTTGATATTGCGCTCGACAATAGCGCGGATGGAGCGCTGATAGTTTAATGGAAATACCGGCACTGGCATAAATACTTTTGCCGCTGGAAGCCTTACCAATCGCATCGATCGCTTGTTGATAAGCAGCCATATAGGTTTTAGCATCTTCAGCGGTTAGGGCGGCTTCGCCTAACATATCATAAGAGTAGCTAAAACCTTTATTTTCCATTTTTTGGGCATTACTCAGTGCTTGTGTGATGGTTTCACCAGTGACAAATTGTTCACCCATTAGCCGCATTCCCATATTTACAGCTTGACGAATAATGGGTTCACCACTTTTACTAATGATACGGTTAAGGGCGCTGGCAAGTTTAGTTTCATTATGACTGGTAACTAATTTACCGGTAAATAGCAAACCCCAGGTAGCGGCATTAACAAATAATGACGAACTTTGTCCAATATGTGACTGCCAGTCACCCCGACTAATTTTGTCGCGGATCAAGCTATCACGGGTAGCTTTATCTGGGATCCGCAGCAGTGCTTCGGCCAGACACATAAGCGCAATTCCTTCTTGCGAGGAGAGGGCAAATTGTTGTAATAGGCTCTGGACTAAACTTGAGCGGCCAAGACTATTTTTTTGTTCGCGTAGATTTTTAGCTAGCTGATAGGCTAGTTGATATACCGCCTCGCTTTCTGCTAGCTGGGCTTGTTTTAGCAATAGCGGTAATAACTGTGTTTCAGGTAATCGATAAGCTGCAGTAATTGCCGAGCGTTTGGCTGATTGCGGTAAAATATGCGCGGCAAAATTTAAAAAAAGGGGATGATCGGTTTTAGAGCATATCGAGGGTTCGCGGGATGAGTTTGCTTTTTCATTAACTTTGGTTGCCGGGAATTGAACCATAGTTTCCTCATTATCAAAGTGTCTAAGATAATTAAATGTTGCCTGTTCTGTTAACTAATCGATGTCAGATCCAGGCGTTATAAAGTTTATTTCGCTACTTCTCTGATTACTTTATCAACAATAAGAATGACTGCAATGATTGCGCAATTCATTCTTGTTCTTTTGATGATTGTTAGAAGTCGGTAATTTAACAATATCCTTTATGTTTTAATTTGGTGCAATATTGTTAACTGATGAAAGTGTTAGAAATGTGAAATAAATCTATTTTTGTATTAATTAAAATAGATTTTATTATAAGTATTGTTATATCTTTCTGAAACATAAATAAATAAAAAAAGATCAAAGTAAATAATAAAATAATTATTTTATTAAAATATAATCAAACAAATTAACATTTGTGGGTTATTCACTGTGTTTTGCAATATAACGATTAAATTGTCGTTGTTTTGTGTTTCATCAATTGTGTTGCGTACCTTTTTACGCAAAATTAAATTTCAAGATAAACAGGAAAATAAAAAGTCAGTTTATTTGTTAAAGATTGGTTTTATTTAGGTTAAAGCAAATTGATAACAATATGCCTGCATACTGACTAAAACTAAAAAGAGAAAAACAATGGAGAGGGACAGATGATATTAAGCTATCCAATGATAATTATGTTTGTGGTTTATATTTTTGTTATGTTGCTAATTGGTTTTTGCGCATATCGTTCAACAACCAGCTTTGATGATTACATTTTAGGCGGACGTCGTTTAGGTGGGGTAGTAACGGCGCTGTCTGCTGGCGCATCAGATATGAGTGGTTGGTTATTAATGGGCTTACCCGGTGCAATTTTTCTAAGTGGCATAGCGGAAAGTTGGATTGCTATTGGTTTATCATTAGGCGCTTATTTAAATTGGCGATTAGTTGCTGGACGATTACGTATTCAAACGGAAAATAATCATAATTCGCTGACATTGCCAGACTATTTTACCAGCCGTTTTGAAGATAAAAGCAAAATGTTACGTATCGTTTCAGCTTTTGTGATCCTAATTTTTTTTACTATCTATTGTGCTTCCGGTGTCGTTGCCGGTGGACTACTTTTTGAAAATACTTTTGGTATTAGCTATCAACAAGCCATGTGGTTAGGTGCATTAGCTACGATTATATATACTTTTTTGGGTGGCTTTTTAGCGGTTAGTTGGACGGATACGGTACAAGCTACTTTAATGATTTTTGCCTTGTTATTAACCCCGCTAATGGTGATTTTTGCTGTCGGTGGTTCGGACAGCGCGCTAACAGTAATTAACAATAAAGATCCGGCTTACCTAGATATGTTTAAAGAATTAAATTTTGTCGCCATTATTTCCTTACTAGGATGGGGCTTAGGCTATTTTGGTCAACCACATATATTGGCGCGTTTTATGGCAGCCGATTCAGCGCAGACCATCACGCGGGCACGACGTATTAGTATGACTTGGATGATACTCTGTTTAGCGGGCACGATTGCCGTGGGTTTTTTTGGTATTGCTTATTTTGATCTGCATCCTGCCGTTGCCGGAGCGGTTATAGCTAATCCGGAACGGATATTTATGGAATTAGCCACTATTTTATTTAATCCTTGGTTGGCGGGAATATTGCTATCGGCCATTTTGGCGGCCGTGATGAGTACCTTAAGTTGTCAATTATTAGTTTGTGCTAGTGCATTGACTGAAGATCTCTATAAGCCCTTTATCAGACCGAATGCTCGCCAACGAGAGTTAGTGTGGGTTGGTCGTGCGATGGTGTTAGTTGTGGCGGCTATAGCAATTTTTATTGCTCGTGATCCCAATAATAAAGTGTTGGTTTTGGTTAGCAACGCCTGGGCGGGTTTTGGTGCGGCCTTTGGCCCGGTGATCTTAATTTCTGTGTTGTGGCAACGCATGAATCGCTACGGTGCCTTGGCGGGTATGCTGGTCGGCGCTTTGACGGTGTTAATCTGGATGCAATATAAGTGGTTTGTTTTGTATGAAATTATTCCCGGTTTTATTTTTGCTTCACTCGCCATTGTGATCGTTAGCCTATTAACTACTGCGCCTAGTCAAAGTGCAGTGAAACGTTTTGTTAAAGCGGAGGCCGAGTATAAGGCTAGCCAATAACTAGCCGGCGACTGCTGATTTATTAGTTGGTATCCGATGGTTTAATCTAGGATTTATGCACTATTAGCTTTAGTCAATTATTTTTTATTAACTAAATCCACCCAAATTATTTAGCGGCTCGGGTGTAGTGGCGTTTTAACCTACATAAGTCTTACCAATTAATTTGAATAATGGTGGTTTTATTAAAACCACCATTATTCATTTAATTAGCTGCAGATTTACCTTTTTTAGCAATTTGATAACCAATAAACAACATAACAAACCAAACCGGTACTGCCAACAGCGCCTGGCGAGTATCTGGTTCGAAGGTCAGCAATATTAAAACAAAAACAAAAAATAACAGACAGACCCAAGACATAAAGATCCCGGCTGGCATTTTATAAATCGAAGTTTGATGTCGATCAGGCTGTTTTTTGCGATAAGCCAAATAAGCGCACAGGATCATACTCCAGATAAACATAAAAAGAATGGCTGCAACGGTAGTAATAAGGACAAAAACGCGCATAACATCGGGAATAAAATAGATCAATACCACCGCCAAACTGAGACAGCAGCAGGTAAAATATAATCCCTTAACCGGTACCGATTTGTTCGATAATTGACTAAATTGCCTGGGGGCATTTGCTTCCTTGGCTAGGCCAAATAACATACGGCTGGTGGAAAAGACGCCACTATTAGTAGAGGAAGCGGCTGAAGTTAGCACCACAAAGTTGACAATACTCGCGGCGGCCGGCACCCCAATTAGAACAAAAAGCTCGACGAATGGGCTTTTATCGGCAGCAATCTCACGCCAGGGCGTGACCGACATAATAATCACTAAAGAAAGAACATAAAAGGCGATGAATCTAAATGGAATGGCATTAATCGCTTTTGGCAACACACGATTTGGATCCCGCGTTTCAGCCGCGGTGGCGCCAACAATTTCAATACCCACAAAAGAGAAGATCGCTAATTGGAAACCGGCAAAAAAACCGTTAATACCCATTGGAAAGATGCCATCATTCCAGAGGTGGCTAAAGGAGGCAATATGTCCGCTAGGCGTTGTGAAGCCGATGATGACTAATACTAAGCCAATCAGAATAAGAAAAATAATGGCAATAATTTTGATAATAGCAAACCAAAATTCTGTTTCACCAAATAAGGACACTGAGACTAAATTAAGTGTTAATAACATCAGTATGCAAAGTAACGAGGTCAGCCAGGGCGGAAAATCAGGTGCCCAATAGCCAATATAGGCAGTAATAGCAACAATTTCTGCAATAGCGGTGATCACCCAACAAAACCAATAAGTCCAGCCAACGAAAAAGCCGGCCCATGGTCCTAATAGTTCAGCACAAAAATCACTAAAGGATTTATATTTTAAATTCGAAAGCAGTAATTCCCCCATGGCGCGCATCACGAAAAACAAGACAAACCCAATAATTAAATAAATAATTATAAGGGATGGGCCAGCTAAAGAAATGGCTTTGCCTGAGCCCATAAATAATCCGGTTCCTATGGCACCACCAATAGCGATCAATTGAATGTGGCGATTTTGTAAACCTCGCTTGAGTTGTCCTTGATCTATGTTTACTGTCGATGATAATGGTTTGTCATTCATAGATTGTCCAATGTTGTTTTATTTTATTCAGGGAGGGTTAACTGATTACCATTTTTAAAGATATCATTATTTAACTTAAGGTGACACAATTATAGCAACAATAGCTGGTAATATTTGATTTAATTAAATGGTTATCAAATTATTGATGGTGAATATTTTATATTTAATCATAAAGATATTTTGTATAAATAATTTTATTTTAATGATAAGAAAAATAACCGATCTTTTATCAACTAATTCCACTAATTGAAAATCGAATATGATTTTTTCATTAACTATCAATATGATATAATTATTTTTATTTTGTCGTTAATTATCTTTTAACAAAAGATGTTTAGCAATTGTTATTCCATTCATTTATTCTATTTAGCACTATTTTTAACTAACGAAAACAATCTAATTTTATCGATATCATACGACTTTCTTTATTCGTTATATCCTGATATATATAACGATAAAAATAATGAAAAAGGGATTAATGATGAAAAAATATATTGCTAAGTTAGTGACAGCAGTAGCACTTTTTTGTTTGGTCAGTGGATCAAATTGGGCAGCGGAAAATAAAATCACTGTTTTTGCTGCCGCGTCGTTAACCAATGCATTAAATGATATCGTAACGCAATATGAAAAAGATCATAACATTAAAATTATTGCTTCTTATGCTTCATCTTCAACGTTAGCCAGACAAATTGAACAGGGAGCTCCTGCGGATATTTTTATTTCCGCCGATCAGCAGTGGATGGATTATGTGCAACAGAAACAACTTATTGTTAATGCCAGTCGCTATACTTTGTTAGGCAATAATTTAGTCCTTATCGCGCCAATAAATTCAAAATTAAAACAGGTCACGATTAATAAAAATACCGATTGGCGCCAACTTGCCAATGGTGAACGAATTGCTGTGGGTGACCCTGATCATGTGCCAGTTGGTATCTATGCTAAACAGGCACTAATGGCTTTAGGCGCCTGGAAAACTGTCAATACTCTGTTAGCCAGAACCAATAATGTCCGTAGTGGCATGGCATTAGTTGAGCTGAATGAAGCACCGCTAGGCATTGTGTATGGCTCTGATGCTGGAGTGAGTCAAAAGGTGAAAGTGGTAGGCATATTCCCAACTACCAGTTATAAAAAGATCGAATATCCAATGGCGATCGTCAAAAATCAGCAAACTAATAAGGTTAACGATTTTTTTGCTTATTTGAAAACACCTGCAGCGGCGGCAATATTTACGCATTATGGTTTTAATCCATTATAGGAAATTAATTTTTGCATATGTTAAGTGAATATGAGTGGCAAGCTATTATTCTGAGCTCAAAAGTATCGGGTGTTGCCGTATTGGTGAGTTTACCTTTTGGCATATTAATGGCCTGGATTTTGGTGCGTTGCCGTTTTCCCGGCAGAACATTACTTGATAGTCTGATCCATTTACCTTTAGTATTACCACCGGTAGTGGTAGGGTATCTACTTTTGCTATCATTTGGTCGCCATGGGGTAATCGGTGCATGGCTATATCATTGGTTTGGATTTAGTTTTACCTTTAGTTGGCGAGGTGCGGCTTTAGCCTCTACCATTATCGCTTTTCCATTGATGGTTAGAGCAATAAGATTAGCATTAGAAGGCGTTGACCGCCGTCTTGAACAAGCAGCTCGAACATTGGGAGCTAATCCATGGCGGGTTTTTTTTACCATTACGCTACCATTAATTTTACCAGGAATTATTGTTGGTATGGTTTTGGCTTTTGCTCGTTCATTAGGTGAATTTGGCGCCACGATTACATTCGTGTCTAATATTCCAGGTGAAACAAGAACCATTCCATTAGCTATGTATACACTGATTGAGACCCCAGGCGCGGAAATAGCCGCTGCTCGCTTATGTATTATTGCTATCATTTTAGCCTTGCTATCGTTACTCCTGTCTGAATGGTTAACCCGTTGTGGCAGAAAACGTTTGGAGGCAATATGTTAGCGTTGCGGCTGCAACAGCAGCTAGGCGATTTGTCTGTCAATGTTGATACCATACTTTCAACTCAAGGGATCACCGCCATTTTTGGTGTTTCCGGTGTTGGTAAAACCTCCTTGATCAACTTGATCGGCGGGCTTAGTAAACCCGATAAAGGACAAATTATTTTTAATGATCGTGTTTTAGTTGATACGGATAAAGGTCTGTTTGTACCGGCACAAATGCGTAAAATGGGCTACGTTTTTCAAGATGCGCGCCTTTTTCCACATTATAGCGTTAAAGGTAATCTGCAATACGGTATGGCCAAAGCAATGAAATCACACTTTGATGATATTGTTCAGTTGCTTGGAATTGAAAAATTATTGCCGCGCTTGCCAGTTATGTTGTCAGGTGGTGAAAAACAACGCGTCGCAATTGGCCGCGCCTTATTAACCGCACCTGAATTACTATTAATGGATGAACCGTTAGCTTCGTTAGATTTACCACGTAAAAGAGAGTTACTTCCCTATTTAGAAAAGTTATCGCAAGATATCCAAATTCCTATTCTCTATGTTAGTCATAATCTGGATGAAATAGTCCGGCTGGCTGATAATGTAATTGTTATGTCAGCGGGTAAAATTGAAGCTGTCGCGCCGTTAGCCGATATTTGGTCAAGTAGTGTTTTACGCCCTTGGTTACAAGCTGATGCATTAAGTAGTATTTTAAACGTTAAGGTAATAGAGCATCATAGCCATTATGCTATGACGTCGGTGGCTCTATCGGATCAAGTGTTGTGGCTTCCCCAGTTGCAATTTCAATCAGGAGCAGCGGTTCGCATTCGTATTGATGCGGCAGATGTCTCTTTAACATTAAATAAACCAACGCAAACGACTATTCGTAATATATTAAGAGCAAAAGTTGTGGAGTGTATTGATGGATCAGAGCAAGTGGATGTCAAATTAGCAATAGATAGCCACTTTATTTGGGCAAGGATCACGCGCTGGGCAAAAGAGGAACTAGAAATAAAGCCGGATAAATGGGTTTATGCCCAAGTTAAGAGTCTGTCGCTAACTCGTCGGCTTTAAATCTATTGATTAAGCAATGCTTGTTAACAAAGGTTGTTGGGCAGTAGCACAAATAGCTTTACAGCCTTTATAGCACATATTTTTGTATCACTTCAGCAATTCCAGGGGCGGTATTTTGCTCGGTAATTATATCGGCATATTTTTTCACTTCATCACAACTATTACCCATTGCCACGCCGAGACCAGCGGCAGTTAGCATGCTGACATCGTTGAAATTATCACCAAAAGCAATGACTTCTTTCATCGTTAAGCCTTGTGATTCGACCCAACGTTGTAAACGCACACCTTTACTGTTACCTTTTTTAGCAATATCAACTTGATCAAACCATGACCATTCACAAGCCAGCTCCAGTTCCTGCTGAATAGTTTGGCTAAAAACGCGTAATTTGTCGATATCTGGCGTACAAGTGGCAAATTTCCAAATAGCGTTGACCTGTTGGATTGCCGTGTTGAAATTATCAATTTTATGGATATTGGGGCGTTGATTTTCAGGTAAGGAATTTGCCCACTTCAAAGTGCGTTTAATAGCATCATTATGTTGTTGATATAGCATGGCATCATCCACATACATCAAGTGGTTGATATCAGTACCTTGTAAATGCGCAACCACTTTAGTCGCTTCTTCAGCCGATAACGGATCCGATTCCAGTACTTTTTTAGCCTGATAGTCGTAGAGATAAGTCCCATTACAACAAATTGCCGGGGTGTCTAAGTCTAGTGCTTGATAAAATGGGTGAATAGCAACATGATGGCGACCGGTAGCAATAATAACTTTGATCCCTTGACGACGAGCTTGGTTTATAGCGGCTAAGGATTGTGGCAAGATCTGCTTGTTAGGATCTAATAGGGTACCATCAAGATCTAATGCGATGACGCGATATGACATAAATCAGCCTCATAAAACAGATTAAATAGTGATTTAGTATTTAATCTGTACAGTAATTTTAAACAGTATAATTTAGTGAATTATTTATCCTAATTATTCAAACCGATAAATTTTTTCAGTACTAATCATATCGGATAATAGCCGTTAACTAAACCCATAAAAAAAATAATTAGCCCAATAGATAATAAAATAACAACATAATTAAATAGCAATAATCAGTAAAATTTTAGCCTGGCAGGTTATTAACCAGTTGTTTTATGATTAATAAGATTTAAATCAATATATTAGATTAGCATAAGTTAATTAAATGTCTTTTTGTTGATTTAATGTAAATAATTATTAATTTTAAAGCGATATTTATTACCATTTTTAACAATAAGTGCTGCTGTTAAAATAGCATCTTTTAATATTGCTCTTTAAATTTATTATGCTAAATATTGTTAATTTTTAGCTGCTATTTTCGTTAGATTATGTATTGGTCCTAACATTGTCATGTTTTATCGCCAGCGATTATTTGTAAATTGCAGCGTTCATTATTGTTAACTATAACGCTCAAATAATTTAGATAATATGAGCTGCAATTATATTTCTAATTTATTCAATATTTTATTTTTTATTAGTTGGTCACTGTTTTTCATAGAAAGTCTAATATATTAATTTTTTATTTTATTTATATTTAAATGAAATTTTTTTTAAGTAAAAAATAGATTAATTAAATTGATATTTGATTTTTATCTGCATAATAATTAACTCTGCTGTAAGTGATGTTATATAAAAATATTCTCAATTGATAAAAATAGAAACTATTTAAGGGATGTATTAAATGAAAAGTAAATTATTGTTAGCGCCATTGGCACTAATCTGTGCTGCTAATGTAGCCGCTGCCAATGTCAAACCGGAACCGCAGCATGGTTTTATTTTTGAACCCAAAAGCCGAGCAGTGTTATGTTGGATACATGAAAATAGCAACTGTGGTGCTGTTGAATATGATCCTATGTCGATTGAAGGGCCAAAAGGTTTTCCACAAAGCGGCCCTCGTGATGGTAAGATAGCCAGCGGTGATAACTCATCATTTTATAAACTCAACGAACAGAGCGTTGATCGTTGGAAGAAAGTACCACTGAATTCTGGTAAAAACACCTTTCGTTGGTCGTTAACTCAGCCACATAAAACGCAAAAATGGGAGTTTTTTATTACTAAACAGGATTGGAATCCTAACGCACCACTAACTCGTGCTTCTTTTGATTTAAAACCATTTTGCGAGCGTTTTGACGGTGGTGCAACGCCTGATGAGTACCAGATTTATTTTGATTGCAATGTTCCACAACGGACGGGTTATCAAATCATTTTAGGTGTTTGGTCAATTGCTGATACTGCAAATGCTTTTTATCAAGTTGTTGATGTGGATATGAAAGCTAAATAATATTAATAACAATTTTTCAGCTAGTAAATTAACCAACATTACAAATTTAAATTAGATTAGTAGACATTCATATTAAGCTATTTTTGTTGTTATTAAATGCTAGCTATTTCTACTTAGCTAGCTTTTATTCAATAGTTATCAGTAATAGCAAGTTTATTACCAACTAATAATTGTCATTGTTAATTTTCATTAACTGGAATATTCCGTCATTCCTCATGTTGGATAATTTTTTGCCAAATATTGGCAACATGATGCACTTGGTAAAGCGCACAATTGAGTGCATTATCTCGCGCTTGATCAATTGACAGATCATTTTGTACATTTATGCCCAGATTAATCCCCATATCGATAATAGTGTGTACATCACGATCATTGCCGACATGCCAAAAAGGGGTCAATTGTGATCTCTCATAAGCGCCTCTTAAAACAAAATTAGCGCCTTTCCCCCAGACTTTCAAACAATCCATCCGTTCTTGGGCATTTTCTCGCGCCCAAAAATGTAATTCACGCAGAACATTATCAATAAGTGGTAAACTTTTTTTGGCAATTGTTGCGCGAGCTTCATTGGATTGGCATAACCACCATTTTATAGTTTCGCCATTGACGGTACCACCGGCAGACATTGATGAAGAGAGATCGACAGCTTGATAAAAGGCAGCGCCCGTTTCACCTGTCGCTGGATTAAAAAAAACCGCACCGATTGCTACAATGGCAGCACAACTGCCCATGCCCATGGTTTCTAACTCAACCATTAAATTTTCGCGGGGTTTCATTATTATTCCTTAATTTTCTATTAACACTTTGCCGTGTTAATCTACTCGTCCTGATAGTTACGGTTTATAATTTTTAAATTTAGCTCACGACTTGTTGATTTTATTTATTACTAACAATAATTATATGAAATTGGAAAAAAATCGATACAGACAACGGGATCAAATCAAAGTTAGCTTATATGTTGCTTATATTAAAAAATAATGTGAAATTTATATTAAATTTCCAACCTCCTCGGTAGTGATCAATTTTATTGCCTTTTTAGCAAAACATCTTTATTAACAGAAATAAAATTTTATATATTTATATAATATTATTTTTTTACTTTTTAACAACAGTTTTTTATAGGGTTTAATTTATTTTTTTATTATCTGAATACTAAATTTACTTGAATAAGACTATATTCAACGGCGATTGACGGTTGGCTAATTATTGTCGCGAAATATAACCTTTAATTACATAGTGATAATTTATAAAAATAAAACCACTCCATATACTGACATCAGTCAACTGAACAATAAATTTTTTTATTACCTACTATGCTGTTTTGGTAATTATCTGCTATCAAATCGGATATGATAACGGAGGCTATTTTGTCAGATAATTTGTGAGGAGTTAATCAATGAAACAGGTAGTGTATGTTGCCAGTCCAGAAAGTAAGCAAATTCATGTTTGGATCCTAGATGAAAAAGGGAAACTGACATTATTGCAACAGCTGACATTACCCGGTGAAGTACAACCGATGCAGATTAGTCCTGATGGTCGACATCTTTATGTTGGTATTCGGCCGGATTTTGCCATTATTACTTACCTTATTTCGGCCGAAGGCAAACTCAGCCAACAGGCCATTACCGCTATTCCTGCCACACCAACCCACATTGAAATTGACAAGCTCGGTCGTTGGTTATTTATTCCCTCCTATCATCAAGGTAATTTAATGGTGTTGCCCATTGATCAACAGGGGAGCGCGCAGCCAGTGATTCAAGTTGTTGGCGATTTAAAACATCCCCATGCGTCGGGAGTAAGTTTTGATAATGCACGCTTGTTTGTCCCTTGTTTAGGTGAAGATCATATTCGCATTTATACAATTGCTAACAATGGCCATTTAACCGAACAGGTTGCTGGTCGGATTGCAACTAACCAAGGTGCAGGGCCCCGTCATTTAGCTTTTGCACCCAACCAGAACGCTTTTTATTGTTTAAATGAGTTAGATGCCACCATTAATGTTCATTCAGCATTTGCGCCTTTTCAGCAAAAGCAAAATTGTGACATTTTGCCGGCTGGTTCGAAATGTAAACCTTGGGCCGCGGATATCCATATTACGCCAGATGGCCGCCATCTTTATGCAAGTGAACGTTCTGCCAGTATTATTCGTCACTTTCAGGTGACAGCAGACGGGTTAACATTATCGCCAATGGCGGTTTATGCCACGGAAAGTCAACCGCGTGGCTTTAATATTGATCAAACGGGTCATTTTTTGCTAGCTGTGGGCCAGAAGTCGGATCACATTGCTGTTTATAAAATAGATGGAGTGACCGGTGGGCTACAAGCATTAGAACGTTATCCGGTGGGTAAAGGGCCGATGTGGATCACGACCCATTTAATAAAAAACTAAATTATTTTTAATTTACAGCTTGATAACGATTTTTTTTATTGCTTCCGTTAACTGGGTCAGTTGCTGAGCGGTAATGATATAGGGCGGCATCAGATAAATTAATTTACCAAATGGCCGGATCCAGACCCCTTCAGCCACAAAATGACGTTGTAACTCAGGCACATTGACGGGGTTTTTCATTTCAACAATGCCAATTGCACCTAACACTCGCACGTCAGCAACTTGTGGTTGATCTCGCAGCACAAAGAGTTCAGCCATCAATTGCGTTTCAATCTCTTGCACCCATTTTTGCCATGGGCTATTTTTTAATAATGTTATGTTCGCATCGGCAATCGCACAGGCTAATGGATTGCCCATAAAAGTGGGCCCATGCATAAAACAGCCCGCTTGACCTTGGCTAATGGTGTCCGCAATATGCCGGCTGGTCAGAGTAGCTGACAGAGTGACATAACCCCCGGTTAGTGCTTTACCTAGACACAAAATATCTGGCGTGATCGCACTATGCTGGCAAGCAAACAATTTGCCAGTACGGCCAAATCCGGTGGCTACTTCATCGGCAATCAGTAAGATATCATAGTGATCGCATAATTCTCTCACGCCGGTCAGATAATTAGGGTGATAAATTCGCATACCACCCGCACCCTGAACTATCGGCTCAACGATAATGGCCGCAATTTTGCCAGCTTGTTCGCTTAGCATTTTTTGTAATGGGATCAAATCGTCAGCTTGCCACTGCTGATAAAAACCGCATTGAGGGGCTTGAACGAAAAAATGGGTTGGCAAATAACCTTGATAAAGGCTATGCATTGAGTTTTCTGGATCACAAACTGACATAGCACCCAAGGTATCACCATGATATGCCCGTTGTAAGGCAATAAACTGGTGACGTGTTTCCCCGCGCGCCTGCCAATACTGTAATGCCATTTTTAATGCTATCTCTACAGCTACTGAGCCGGAGTCAGCCAGAAAAATACATTCTAAACTATGATCAGTTATATCAATTAATTGTCGGCACAAGGCGGTCGCTGACGGATGGGTGATGCCGCCAAACATAACATGGGACATTTTTGTTAATTGCTGAGAAGCGGCTTGGTTGAGTACGGGATGATTATAGCCATGAATAGCGGCCCACCAAGAAGCCATACCATCAATCAATTTTCTGCCATCGGCTAATTCGAGTTCAACACCTGAGGCGCTCACGATAGGATAAGCCGGTATCGGTTGCGTCATAGAAGTATAGGGGTGCCAAATATGTTTAGTATCAAAATTAATATCGTCGAGTTTCATTATACTTGGTAAACTAATTTTATTTATTTTAGTTGACATGATAACGCACTTATTTAAACTGGCAACACTTTTTGTTTCAAGAGAGAGAATGGCAAAGATGGAAAAAACATGGACGCTTAGCCAGGCACAAGCATTATTTGATTTACCTTTTTTTGAATTACTTTTTCAAGCTCAGCAAGTTCATCGTCAACACTTTGATCCGCAACAGATCCAGATTAGTACCTTACTCTCAATTAAAACCGGTGCCTGCCCGGAAGATTGCAAATATTGCCCACAAAGTGCTCGTTATAAGACAGGATTAAAAGCTGAGCGACTATTAGAAGTCCAACAAGTGATTGAATCGGCTAAGCAGGCCAAAAAAGCCGGTTCGACACGTTTTTGTATGGGCGCGGCCTGGCGAAATCCCCATGAACGGGATATGCCTTATTTAGAAACGATGGTAAAAGAAGTCAAAGCATTAGGCTTGGAAACCTGTATGACACTGGGTAAGTTAACTGACCAGCAAGCACGGCGGTTAGCCGATGCGGGACTGGATTATTACAATCACAATTTAGACACCTCGCCTGAGTTTTATGGCTCTATTATTACCACTCGCACCTATCAAGATCGGCTTGATACAATTGATACCGTTCGCCAAGCAGGCATGAAGGTATGCGCTGGTGGCATTGTCGGCTTAGGTGAAGAGGTGACTGATCGAGCAGCGCTATTGGTTCAATTAGCTAATTTACCGCAGGTTCCCGAAAGTGTGCCAATTAATATGTTAATAAAAATAAAAGGCACGCCCCTTGAAGACAATGAAGATGTCGATGGCTTTGATTTTATTCGTACCATTGCTGTTGCCCGTATTATGATGCCAACCTCTTTTGTCCGGCTCTCTGCTGGCCGTGAACAGATGAATGAACAGATGCAAGCACTCTGTTTTATGGCCGGGGCTAACTCTCTCTTTTATGGTTGTAAGTTATTAACGGCCGCTAATCCTAAGCAAGATAAAGATCAGCAACTTTTCCGCAAGCTAAATATTAATCCACAAGCCACTGAAACCGCATTGACTCATCAGCAGCAAATAGAGCGGCTGCAAAAAGCTATGCAGCAGGTGGATACAGCACAATTTTACAACGCGGCACTATGATGAATTGGTCAACATTTTTAGCTCGTGAACTGGATATGCGCAAGCAGCAAGCATTGTGGCGGCAACGACAGATTATTAAAAAAAATAATGCACGTACCCTAATCTTTGATCAACAACAATATGTTAATTTTTCGAGTAATGATTATCTGGGGTTAAGCCAGCATCCGGCCATTATTAAAGCCTGGCAAATGGGATTAAGCCAATATGGAACGGGTAGTGGTAGCTCAGGTCATGTTATCGGTTATATTTGCGCCCATGCCCAATTGGAGCACCAGCTTGCTGACTGGTTAGGTTATCCCCGCGCTTTATTATTTATTTCCGGCTATGCCGTAAATCAAAGTGTGATCATGGCTTTAATGAAAAAAAATGATCGTATTGTCGCTGATAAATTTAGTCATGCATCCATACTAGAAGCCGCAATGTTATCGCCAGCAACATTACAACGTTTTGCTCACAATCAAGCGGACACTTTACAACCTCTTTTAGCGGTCAATCAGACTGGTAAAACACTGGTTGTCACTGAAGGCGTATTTAGTATGGATGGCGATAGAGCCCCTTTAGATCAATTGCAAGCAGCAGCAAGGCAAGCACAGGCATGGCTATTAGTGGATGATGCCCATGGTATTGGGGTTAGCGGCGATGAAGGCAGAGGTAGTTGTCATCTGCATAAGGTAAAGCCTGAACTGCTGGTGATAACCTTTGGTAAAGCCTTTGGTCTTAGTGGAGCTGCATTGCTTTGTGATGAAAACACCGCCGACTATTTTCTGCAATATGGCCGTCATTTGATTTATAGTACTTCAATGCCGCCGGCTCAAGCGGTTGCGTTGGCTGAGGCCGTTAGGCAAATTCGTCAGGCCGATGAATTAAGAACAAATTTGCAGCGCAATATTGATTATTTTCGTCAATTAGCCCATCACTATAATTTGCCATTATTAAATTCCTCGAGTGCCATTCAGCCACTGATTATTGGTAGTAACCAACGTTGTTTACATTTAGCGCAATTTTTACGTCAGCGAGGATTTTGGGTGCAAGCTATTCGGCCGCCAACAGTGCCGCCGGGTAGTGCTAGATTAAGGATCACGTTGATGGCTAATCATCAATTAACCGATATTGCACAGTTAATGGAAACGTTAAATGAATTCTTTAACAACTATGCCAATAAATAAGCAAGCAATTGCGCATGCTTTTGGACGGGCGGCTAAAAATTACGATAATATTGCGTTATTTCAGCAGCAAAGTGGACAACATCTGTTTGATTGCTTATCGGCGATGCCAGGTAACACGATTCTGGATGCTGGCTGTGGTACCGGTTATTTCAGTCAGCAGTGGCAGTTAGCAGGAAAACAGGTTATTGCGCTTGATCTGTCTGCATCAATGTTAGCGATCGCTCAACAAAAGCAAGCGGCCAAAAGTTATATCCAGGCTGACATGGAGTGTCTACCACTAGCCGATGAAAGTGTCGATCTCTGTTTTAGTCATCTTGCTATCCAGTGGTGTAGTAATTTATATACCCCATTAAGTGAGTTATATCGTATCACTAAAAAGGGTGGGGTAGTTGCTTTTTCTACTTTAGCCGATGGCTCATTACATGAGCTACAACAGTGTTGGCAAAAAGTTGATAATAACCGACACATTAATTCTTTTATGACTTTTGCACAAATTAAGCGGACTTGTCATGGTTGGTCGCATAGTTTAGAGCAACGATCTTGGCATGTAACTTATCCTTCATTTGCTTGTTTACTCCAATCTATCAAGGGAATTGGTGCGACTTATCTAACGGCTGGACGTCAGCAACAGGGCCTAATGACAAAAAATCAGTTAGCTAAACTCCTTGATCATTATCCTTATGTCAATGAGCAATTCCCACTAACTTATCAACTGGTTTACGGAATGTTATATCGTGAATAAATGTTTTTTTCTCACCGGAACTGACACCGATGTGGGCAAAACTATTGTTAGTTGCGCGCTGCTACAAGCGGCCGCAGCTCATGGCTATCAAACGGCAGGCTATAAGCCGGTAGCTTCAGGTAGCGAACAATTAACGGATGGCTTAAGAAATTCAGATGCGCAGTTATTAAGAAAAAATAGCAGCCTGAAACTGAATTACCATGATGTTAATCCGATCGTTTTTGCCCAAGCAACTTCACCCCATATTGCCAGTCAGTTAACAGGAGAACTTATCGATTGGCAGATAATGGGTGCAGGATTAAATAAATTAAAACAATCTGCTGACTGGATCATTGTCGAAGGTGCCGGCGGATGGTATACACCGCTTTGCGCTGAGCAAACCTTTGCTGATTGGGTTATACAACAGCAATTGCCAGTAATATTAACAGTTGGCGTTAAATTAGGTTGTATTAATCATGCAATATTAACCGCACAGGCAATTGAGCAAAGTGGTTTATTATTGGCAGGCTGGGTGGCTAATGAAATTGTTTTACCGGGTCAATATCAACAGGATTATTTGTTAACATTACAGCAGCGCCTGTCAGCACCTTGTTTAGGGGTTATTCCACATTTGCCAGATTGGCAATCTCATTCGATTGGCAAATTTGTCAATATAGGTAACCTACTGTAATAGGAATAATTTTTAGGCTAAAGCATTATGCCACTTTAGCCGTATTTTGCTTGAATTAGTAAAATAGTAACAGATGAAATGCTTTTTTTCGTTTTTTTTCTTATACAAAAATTTTTTTGTGATTATTTTTCTGGCAAAAATTTTTTACTAATACTCAAGTGAAAATCTTACAACTATTGATGCCTAAAAGAATTTCTTGAGTTATCCACCATTCCTGTGGATAACCTTGTGTATTAGATCTAGAAAAGTGTCGCTAACCAAGATGGGATGAGGCTTGGCGTGCCGTTGATGCCATTCTCGGCTCTAAATCAAAATTATATAAATATTAATAAGTTATATAAAATCAAGTCTGAAATGATATATAATAAAGTTTTATATTAGCTAATTAGCATAAAATATAAAATATAATTAAGCGTAAGAAAAAGCTTGGGGATAACTAAGTTATTAAAATAATAAATATATGTAAATAATTTATTATGGTTAAGGCTGATTTTTTATTTCTGCTGTCATTGAAACTGTTTTTTTATCCAGTATGATAAAGAAATTTTTAGTAGAGAGGGTTAGATGAGTAAAGTCTTCAAATTGCATGCTGAATTTCAACCTGCGGGTGATCAGCCACAAGCAATAAAGAAATTAATCGAAGGTCTTAATGATGGATTGGCTCATCAAACGTTGCTTGGTGTCACCGGATCGGGTAAAACATTTACTATTGCTAATGTTATTGAGCGGGTTAACCGCCCGGTCATGGTGATGGCTCACAATAAAACGCTGGCAGCACAATTATATAGTGAAATGAAAGCCTTTTTTCCTGAAAATGCGGTGGAATATTTTGTTTCTTATTATGATTATTATCAACCAGAAGCGTATGTTCCCAGTTCCGATACTTTTATCGAAAAAGACGCCTCTATTAACGAACATATTGAACAGATGCGGCTCTCTGCCACTAAAGCACTTCTTGAACGACGTGATGTTATTGTTGTTGCTTCGGTATCAGCGATTTATGGTTTAGGCGATCCAGATAGCTATCTAAAAATGATGCTTCATTTAACTAAAGGCATGATTATTGACCAGCGTGCTATTTTACGCCGGCTGGCAGAGTTGCAATATAGCCGCAATGATCAAGCATTTCAACGAGGTACATTTAGAGTTAGAGGGGAAGTGATTGATATTTTTCCTGCCGAATCAGATGAATATGCCTTACGGGTCGAATTATTTGATGAGGAAGTAGAAAGGCTGGCACTTTTTGATCCCTTAACGGGTCAGCTCCAACATGATGTACCACGATTTACCATTTATCCTAAAACTCACTATGTCACACCGCGTGAACGTATTCTTGAAGCCATGGAGCAGATCAAAACTGAATTGGCACAAAGACGTAAATTGCTACTGGAAAGTAATAAATTGCTTGAAGAGCAGCGATTAACCCAGCGTACCCAGTTTGATTTAGAGATGATGAATGAACTGGGTTATTGCTCCGGTATTGAAAATTATTCACGTTATCTTTCCGGCCGTGCAAGCGGTGAACCGCCACCAACACTGTTTGACTATTTACCGGCTGATGGCTTATTAGTTATTGACGAATCTCATGTCACTATCCCACAGATTGGCGCTATGTATCGTGGTGATCGCTCTCGTAAAGAGACATTGGTTGAATATGGTTTTCGCTTACCATCTGCGTTGGACAATCGCCCGTTACGTTTTGAGGAATTTGAAGCACTTTCCCCGCAAACAATTTATATTTCTGCCACACCGGGTAAGTATGAATTGGAAAAATCGGCTAATGAAATTATTGAGCAAGTTGTTCGGCCAACTGGCTTACTCGATCCTGAAATTGAGGTTCGTCCAGTTGCTACTCAGGTTGATGATTTGTTATCTGAGATCCATCTACGAACAGCGGTAAATGAACGAGTACTAGTAACAACCTTAACCAAAAGAATGGCAGAAGATTTGACCGATTATCTGCAAGAACATGATATTAAGGTGCGTTATTTGCATTCAGATATTGATACCGTTGAGCGAGTCGAAATTATTCGTGATTTACGATTAGGTTTATTTGATGTTTTAGTGGGGATTAACTTGCTACGTGAAGGCTTAGATATGCCTGAGGTATCGTTAGTCGCTATTTTAGATGCAGATAAAGAAGGATTTTTACGTTCAGAGCGTTCATTGATTCAAACGATTGGCCGTGCCGCGCGTAACCTGAAAGGGAAAGCGATTTTATATGGTGATAAAGTGACTGATTCAATGGCAAAAGCGATTAGAGAAACTGAGCGCCGTCGAGAGAAACAAATCGCCTTTAATCAGCAGCATGGTATTGTGCCTAAAGGTTTAAATAAAAAAGTGGGTGATATTTTACAAGTTGGCGCCCCAGTATCGGTAAAAACGAAACAAAAGCAACCACAAGTATCAGCGATTAGCGAGGATTATCATAAACTTTCCACTAAAGAATTGGAGCTTAAAATTCAGGCGTTAGAAGCACAAATGTATCGTTATGCGCAAGATCTTGAATTTGAACAAGCAGCCAGTTTACGCGATCAAATCCAATTGCTACGTGAACAGTTTATTGCTAATTCTTGAACTTGATAGGACGCTTTTACCTACTGCACCGTCAAACCATGCCCTTTAGGGCGAGGAGAATGCCAAGTAAGAAGTCAGTTGGCATTGGAGGCAGGTGATAAATTAAAAGGTTTAAGTTGGTGAATGTTTTGTGCGATGTCTTCAATAGCTTGGCGCAGTAAGTCTCGATCATGACGATAACAAACATCTTGAGCAGCCAGTTCTCGTTGGATTACTATTCGATCTGCTAGGTTTGATGTATCGGTTGCTGGCCCAACGATAATGGCATCAATTTTCTGTTGGCCGATCCTTTTTTCGATCATGGCAATTTTATCAGTTAATTGCATATTGGCAGCAGGCTGGTTAAGCTCTTTACCAAGGTTAGCAATATAGATGATTGCTGCCCGGCATTCTTGTAGTGCTTGCGTTAAATCGTTCATCAGAAATAAAGGCATCAGACTGGTTAAAAAACTACCTGGGCCAATGATAATCAAATCAGCGTTATAAATAGCATCAAGCGCTTCTGGCGTGCTACTTACTTGCGGAGATAGCATTAATTTTTGTGGTAGTGAGGTGAGTTGATCAATATTAACTTCACCATAGATTTCATTGCCCATCAAATCGATTGCCAGCAAATCAGCAGGTTGCTCGGACATAGGAATAAGATGCGCCTTCACTTTTAATAGATTACGGATTAAGTTTATTGCATCCAACGGCCTAACACTCAAATGATCGAGCGATTTGAGCATTAAATTACCTAGATTATGGCCACCAAGTTCACCGTTACCCATAAAACGGTATTCAAACATCGTTGAAGCAATGGACGGTTCAGTAATTAATTGGTTTAAACAGTTGCGCGTATCCCCCCAGGCAATACCGCCTTCGGAACGGCGAATACGGCCGGTAGAGCCGCCATTATCTGTTGTTGTTACTATACCCGTTAATTGAGAATTTAGAACCGCAAGAGATGACATAACACGACCCAAGCCATGACCACCTCCTAGTGCAACAACTTGCCCTAAGTTATTAAGAATACTGCATTGATGCATTACTTCCCCTATTTTATTATCTGTCTTATAACGGTTTGACGTAATTTATCATTAAATATCCGATCATATTGAATTAACGTGATATTAAACAATAACTTTGTCATTTATTTATATTACATTATTTTCTGTTAATTGATTAACTTATTGAATTGCAAGCGATAGATTTAAGCGTTTATTCGCTTTTTTAAATATTTAGCAATATTATTTATAGCAACCATCACATTACGCTATTATTGTACGTGATGTTATTAACTCCTAGCCTTTTTACCTAAGTTTGTGATCTTAATGGTTTAAATAGGGTATTAAGGCCGTGGCACTTATCGGCCACTAGGGTGCGAGGTAGAAATGCCTGCTTCTCCCGTATTTGGAAAGGCGTTATTATGACTCAACTTATTGATACTTTTGCCCGTAAATTCTACTATTTAAGACTATCCATCACTGATGTGTGTAATTTTCGCTGCACCTATTGTCTACCTAATGGCTATCAATCAAAGGGTTATCAAGATTTTTTATCGCTAGAAGAAATTGGCCATTTAACAAAAGCTTTTGCCGAGCTTGGTACGGAAAAAATTCGCTTAACTGGCGGAGAACCGACCATGCGGCGTGATTTTTTTGACATTATTGCTACCATCAAACAAAACCAGGCGATCAAAAAAATTGCCGTAACGACCAATGGTTATCGGCTGGCCAAAAATGTTAGCCATTGGAAAAGTGCAGGTTTAACCGACATTAATGTAAGTGTTGATAGTCTTGATCCACGACAGTTTTTAGCTATTACCGGGCAAGATAAATTTTTTCAAGTAATGGCTGGGATTGATGCGGCCTTGGAGGCTGGTTTTGCCAAAATAAAAGTTAATGTTGTGTTGATGAAAAATATCAATGACAGTAATTTAGTGAGTTTTATAAACTGGATCAAACTGCGGCCAATTCAACTGCGATTTATTGAATTAATGGAAACCGGTGAGAGTGGTAAAATATTTCATCGTCATCATGTCTCAGGTGAAAAAATTCGTCGGCGCTTATTAGAGCAAAGTTGGCAACAAATACCACGCTATCGTTGTGATGGGCCTGCCCAGGTATTTAAGCATCCTGATTATTGTGGTGAAATTGGTTTAATTATGCCCTATGAGAAGAATTTTTGTCAAAATTGTAATCGCTTACGTGTCTCTTCTATCGGTCATCTTCATCTCTGTCTATTTGGCGAACGCAGTATTATTTTACGTGATTTATTAGTTAATGCATCTCAATCTGAGGCATTGAAAGCGCGTATTCAGGCAGAATTACAGTTTAAACGTGAAAGCCATTTTCTTCATCAAGGTGATAGTGGTATCACGTCAAACCTTTCCATTATTGGAGGATAAATGGAATTTTTAGTCATTCTAAGGAGCTTACCATGTCTCAACTAACCCATATCAACTCAGCGGGTGAGGCGCATATGGTGGATGTGGCCACAAAGGCGGAAACCATTCGTGAAGCGCGAGCAGAAGCATTTGTAACAATGAATGCTAAGACACTTAATATGATTATCAGTGCCAGTCATCATAAAGGTGATGTTTTTGCTACTGCGCGGATTGCCGGTATTCAAGCCGCCAAAAAAACTTGGGATCTGATCCCGCTTTGTCATCCGCTATTACTCAGTAAAGTGGAAGTTATACTGGAAGCGCAATTAAGCGCTAATCGCATCCGAATTGAATCGTATTGTCGGTTATCAGGTAAGACTGGTGTCGAAATGGAAGCGCTAACCGCCGCATCAGTCGCCGCATTAACCATTTACGATATGTGTAAAGCGGTGCAAAAAGATATGGTGATTAGTTCAGTTAGGTTATTGGAAAAAACGGGCGGTAAATCCGCTGATTTTAGGATAACATCATGATTAAAGTGCTTTTTTTTGCCCAAGTCCGTGAATTAACCGGCACCGATAGATTAGAGTTAGAACATCGCTATTCGACGGTAGAAGAATTACGTAATGCATTAAGCCAACGTGGTGAGCGCTGGGCATTAGCATTAGAAAAGAAAAAACTGCTGTTTGCGGTCAATCATACCTTTGTACAGCCAGATCATCCATTAACTAGTGGCGATGAAATCGCTTTTTTTCCACCGGTAACGGGAGGATAAATGACAGATACACGGCTGGTTATTCAACAAGCGAATTTTAATGTGGGTGAGCAATATAAATGGTTAGCCCAATGTCAGGATGATGGTGCGGTGGTAACTTTCACCGGTAAAGTGCGTAACCATAACTTGGGTGATAACATTAAAACCCTCACTCTTGAGCATTATCCAGTTATGACAGAGAAAGCGTTACAGGATATTGCCAATGAAGCACGTTATCGTTGGCAATTGCAACGTATCTGTATTATCCATCGAATTGGTACTTTACAACCGGGCGAGGAAATAGTGTTTGTTGGTGTTACTAGCGGCCATCGTAGTAGTGCTTTTTTAGCCGCCGAATTTATTATGGATTATATGAAAACTAAAGCACCATTTTGGAAAAAAGAACATTTGACTCAAGGGCAAAGCAGCCGTTGGGTTGAGCCCAGACTGAGTGATCAAACCGCATTTAAGCGTTGGTAAACCAATTGTTATTGAAGTTATTTCAATTTATTGAAGTTTAGCTCAATAAAGTAAAAGTAATGTAAAACCTTCATTTATTTGCTCATATCAAACCATGGTTTTAGCAAGAAATTATGATAGACTTAACTTAAGTTTACTGAGCTATCTAGTTTATTAAATAGCTTTATCTTTAACGCAAGTGATGAGGGTAATCATCATGGATCGATTTGAACGTCAAAATGATTCGATCGTCCAGCGCGCTGGCGCAGGTATTCAAGCCTATATGGCGCAAGTATACGGCTGGATGACGGTAGGTTTGTTATTAACTGCGTTTGTTGCTTGGTATGCAATTAATAATAGTAATATTATTATGTATCTGGCAACGCATGGTTGGGTATAGATAGGCCTAATTATTGCTGAATTTGCATTAGTCATTGGGTTATCATTTCTGTTGCCTAAATTGAGTGCAGGGCTAGCAACAGCAATGTTTATGCTCTACTCGGCGCTGACAGGCCTAACAATTTCTCTGGTATTAGTTGCCTATACTGGCGTTTCTGTCGCCAGCACCTTCTTTATCACTGCTGCTATGTTTGGCGCACTAAGTTTTTATGGCTATACAACCAAACGTAGTTTAAGTGGCATGGGTAGCTTCCTATTTATGGCACTAATCGGGCTAATTATTGCCTCATTAGTGAATATTTGGCTGCAAAGTTCTGGCTTAACCTTGGTCATCACCTATGTAGGTGTATTAATCTTTTCAGGTTTGACGGCTTATGATACGCAGAAATTAAAAGACATGGGCAGCCAAATTGATAGTCGTGATCAGGAAGGTATGCGTAAATACGCTATTCTTGGGGCGTTGACTCTCTATTTAGATTTTATTAACTTGTTCTTAATGATGTTACGTATTCTGGGCGATCGCCGTTAATTTAATCTGTTTTATTAAAAATCCTGCTGATAGTATTGTATTAGCGGGATTTTTTTATTTTGTTATTCAGGCAATTTTTCGACTAAATAACCAATATGCTAAGGTTGTGGTACATAATGAAATAATAACTAATGGCCACAAGTTATGCCACAGCACAGCAAAATCGGCATCTTTTAAATAAATTTGTTTAGTGATATCTGTAAAATGACGAATAGGATTGATCCAAGTGAAATTTTGTAACCAAACTGGCATATTTTCTATTGGTGAAACATAGCCTGATAACAATACTGCCGGCATCATAAACACAAATACGCCAATAAATGCTTGTTGCTGAGTTGAACACATGGCAGAGATCAATAAGCCAAAACCAACTAAAGACAGACCATAAATTGTCATGGTAGTGTAAAAAACAAGTAATGAACCGGAAAATGGAATTTTGTAACAGAAAATCCCAATAATCAGCACTAATGTTGCCTGCAAAGTGGCAATAATTAATGCTGGAACCGCTTTACCAATAAAGATCTGCCAGGTGGTTAGAGGTGAAACCAGTAACTGATCAAGCGTTCCTTGTTCACGCTCACGTGCAATTGATAAGGATGTGACAACTAATACACCAATAGTGGTAATTAGCGCGACCAAAGAGGGAACGATAAACCATTTGTAATCAAGATTAGGGTTATACCAATTACGAATGATTAATGCGCTATTATTCTTTGCTATCTGCGGGTTAGATAACTGTTGTTGATAATTTTCAATAACTTGGTTAACTGTATTAGCGGCGATCTGGGCACTATTAGAGTTTCTACCATCAAGGATTAGTTGAACCGGAGTTGATTTTCTTTGTGCTAGCTGAGCACTAAAATTTTGCGGGAAATGGACGACTAACAGCGCCTTACGATTATTAATGGTTTCTGCAACTTGTTGATTATTATTGAGTAGCAATACATTAGTAAATGTTGTCGATTTTGCCAATCTTTGGGTTAATTCAATCGAGTCTTGCCCTTTGTCTTCGTTGAAAATAGCTATTGTGGTGTTAGTGACATCTAAAGTGGCGGCTAGTGGAAATAAAATCATTTGGAAAATAACTGGTAAGATAAGAATTGCACGGGTTTGTGGCTCTTGTAGTAGCGACTGCAACTCTTTAATAATGAGTGTATAGAGACGATGCAGCATATTCTCTCCCTAATCAAGTCTGCGGCGCGTTTTTAATGCGGTGAGCCCAATAAAGATGATGGCCGTCGCGACTAATAACAGAAAATTAGTCAGCAGGACAAAATAAATGTCACCAGCCAGAAATAGAGTTTGTAAACTACTAACAAAATAACGAGCTGGTATCAAATAGGTTACCCATTGGATAACTAGCGGCATACTATCAATTTCAAAAATAAAACCAGACAACATTATGGCCGGTAAAAAAGCGGCATTTAATGCAACAATAGCAGCGTTAAATTGGTTACGGGTTAAGGTAGAGATCAGTAATCCCATACCAAGAGCCGTTGCTAGATGGAGACTGGTAATTATAAATAACAGGCAGAATGAACCGCGATAAGGAATGTGTAAAATAAATATCGTGACTAACATGCAAAGTAGCATGACAAAAGAGCCTAATAGTTGATAAAGTAACAATTTGGCAAGCAGTAACTCTGTGCGTGTTATTTGAGTAGAGAGTAAGGCTTCCATTGTGCCTCGTTCCCACTCGCGGGCTACCACTAATGAAGTCAGAATGGCACCGACGACGGTAATAATAATACTGATCGCACCAGGAATAATAAAATGTTGGCTAATGGCTGCTGGATTAAACCAGAAGCGTAATTCTGGAACAATTAATGGTATAGTGTCATAACCGGCGTTTTCACCTTGTTGCTGCTGCCAGGTTTGCCAAATACCTTTGGTATAAGCCTGTATAAAATAGGCGGTATTTGACTCACTACCATCGGTAATAACTAGAATTGAGGTATGATCCGAGGGACGATTAAGCTGATTAGCAAAATCGACAGGGATCACGACCATACCGCGGATTTCCCCAGCTTGCATTTTATCTATTAGCAATTTTCGATTATCGCTAATTGTTGCCTCAATAAAAGGAGAACCGGTAAAGGTAGCGACAAATTCCCGTACTTGGTTATTTTGTTGATTGACGAGAATGCCAAGCCGCAATTTACTTGAATCCAGATTGATACCATAGCCAAAAATAAATAGCAGCATTAATGGAATAACGACAGCAATCAGCGCACTACTGGGATCACGTATGATCTGTTTACTTTCCTTAATACACAAGGCATACAAACGACGCCATGAAAACTGCGCTTCATGGGGTGATTGTTTTTCTGTTTGCTTCATTGTTTCCCTCGATCATAGTTAAGTATCAAACTAATAAAAGCTTGTTCCATCGACGGATCTTGATTTTCTGGCGTAGCAATTTGGCTTTTTAGTTCATCAGGTGTACCAGCAGCAATAATTTTACCGCGATAAACTAAACTAATTCGATCGCAATATTCAGCCTCGTCCATAAAGTGAGTAGTGACCATTACTGTGACACCTTTATTTACCATGCCGTTGATATGTAACCAAAATTCTCTTCGCGTGAGCGGATCTACGCCTGAAGTGGGTTCATCTAAAAAAAGAATGTCAGGTTCATGCATTAACGAGCAAGCTAAAGCTAGCCGCTGTTTGAAGCCTAATGGCAATTCATCAGTAGTTTGTTGCAATATCGAATTTAAATTAAAGGCATTGATCATGCTACTGATTTTTTGCTGTTGCTGACTGCCGCTAAGGCCATAAATACCAGAGAAAAACTTTAAGTTCTGCGCAACGGTTAAATTACCGTACAGTGAAAATTTTTGCGCCATATAACCAAGATGTTGGCGGGCTTTATTTGAACTTATTTTTAGATCCATCCCCAAGACTAACGCTCTACCTGCGGTTGGTAGCATTAATCCGCACATCATTTTGAATGTTGTCGATTTGCCGGCGCCATTAGGACCTAGCAAGCCAAAAATTTCACCACGTTTAACCGTAAAGTTAACGTTATCCGTTGCGGCAAAGTCACCGAATCGTTTGCTAAGATTCTGTGCTTCAATGACAGTTTCAGTGGCATCAACTGGAATTTGCGGCATAATTGCCGCCAACTCAGAACGTTGTGAGGGACTACCCCCCAATAAATCAATAAAAGCATCTTCGAAGCGCGGTTTGGCGGTAATTAATTTATCATTAGCGAAATTTAGACGGGTTAGAAAATCGCTTTGCTGGCTGTTTTCTTTCAAGATCACGCGAATATAATGCCCTTGAATAACACAGTCAGTTGTTTGCGGTAATAATAGCGCATCTTGTAAGTATGCACGGCGTTGTGAGGCTGGAACTTGGAGTAAAAAAGAGCGTCCAGCCATTTTGTTAGTTAGTGCTTGTGGTACCCCTCGATAGAGTAGTTGCCCCTGATTTAACAGTAAAATATCTCGGCATTGTTCAGCTTCATCTAGGTAGGATGTACTCCACAGGATCAGCATACCATCGCTAGCCAGTTCATGCACCATGCGCCAAAGTTCTTGCCGAGCAATAGGATCAACTCCTACGCCAGGCTCATCAAGTAATAGAACTTTCGGTCGACTAATCAATGTACAAGCTAGCCCAAGTTTTTGTTTCATGCCCCCAGACAGTTCGTCTGCCAGCCGTTGGGTAAACCGAGTTAGGTCGGTAAAATCCAGTAATTGTTGATAGATTTTTTGCCGACTTTCGCCCATCACGCCACATAAGCTGGCGTATAGATCCAAATTTTCTTGTACGGTAAGATCTTCATAAAGACCAAACTTTTGTGGCATATAACCAAGATGGCGACGAACTTCAACACCTTGCCAAATGGGATCTAAACCCATAATAGTGATATTACCGCTATCGGGTTTTAATAAGCCAGCAAGCATCCGTAATAGCGTGGTTTTTCCTGCACCATCAGGTCCAACTAAGCCAGTCACTGAACCGCCAGTAATTTCAGTGGTGAGTTTGGCTAATGCGGGTGAGGCTAAACCAGCAAAGCGTTTCTCGACGTCAGTCAATATTATCTTATCAACGGGTGTGACCATTCATTAAGCCTTACTGTTTTTTTGCTGCAAAATGAAGTGTCACCGGCATGCCTTGGCGCAACATATCGTCAGCATCATTGACAATAACCCGAATACGATATACTAAATCAGTACGTAAATCGGTTGTTTGCACACTTTTTGGCGTAAACTCAGCAGTGGGTAAGATGAAACCGATAGTGCCATGGTAGGGTTGCTCTGGACGACTATCGGTATAGAGTAATATTTCTCGTCCGGGTATTGCTTCACCGAGATGTGGTTCACTGACATATGCTCTAACCCAGACAGGTTGAATCAACGAAACGGTAAAAACAGTGCTACCGGCAGTAAGAATAGTCCCTGGTTCAATAGCACGGGTTAAAATAGTACCTGGTGAGGGTGTGGTTAATATCGTATCTTCCAGATCAAGTTTTGCTTGTGCTAATGCGGCGACCGCCTGTTCCCATTCACCGCGAGCGGCGGCGATTTCTTCAGTTCGATAGCCAGTGGGGTATTGATTTAATTTATCCTTTGCTGCATTTAGCGCTGCAAGTGCTTGGTTGCGATTGTTTTTCGCATTTTCCAAATCATTGGCAGAAATTACCCGTTGCGTCCAAAGCCCTTGTTGGCGTTGGTAAAAACTATTTGCATATTTCCAGGCAGCTTGCCGTTGTGCCACTTCAGCTTCAACTTGGGCAATTTCTTGGCTACGATAACCACTTTCTAGCATATCTAATTTAGCTTTTGCGCTGGTTAGAATACCTGTCGCGCGTTTCAGGCTATTTTGATAAGGTGTTTTATCAAGTGAAGCTAAGATCTGACCGGGGCTAATTTTATCGCCTTCATCCACGTTCAGTGTTTGAAGTTTACCATTGACTCTAAAGCTTAAATTAACCGTTCTAATATCAACGTTACCATACAAAATGAGCATCTTATTTTGCTGAGTTTGATAGTAGTAGTATCCAGCTACTATAATAGCGATAAATAGACACAGAATAGCAATAGCTAATAAGCGCAGATTTTTTTTCATAGCATCCTTAAAATAGTTCAATAAAATGGAATAAAATAAGGTTATGCATAATTAATTTTATCAGGTTAATTGTTATTTGATGAATTTATGTGAATTATTTTATTTAGTCATCATTAGTCGGTGATAGTGACAGCCACTAATCAGTTATTTTACTGTCATCAACCGCTATTTTTAATAGCTTATAGTGATGGTTCTTATATTCAGTTGACTGAAATTAAGTCAAATGAAATTTGGAGTATTTTATATTTATGTGTTTTAACTCATTGGGTTTATCTGACGAGATATTATCGGCGATTAAAGAGGTTGGCTATGAAAAGCCGACGTTAATTCAGCAACAGGCGATCCCAGCAATATTAGCTGGAAAAGATCTGTTGGCCAGTGCACAGACAGGAACCGGCAAAACGGCTGGATTTGTTTTACCTATATTACAACATCTTAATCAGACGCCTGTTATTGTAAAAGGCAGAAAACCCGTGCGGGCGTTGATTTTGGCTCCGACCCGTGAATTAGCCGCTCAGGTTGGACAAAATGTACGTGATTATAGCCAGTTTTTGCGGTTAAAATCGCTGGTGGTTTTTGGTGGTGTTAGCATTAATCCACAAATGATGAAATTACGGGGTGGTGTTGATATTTTAGTGGCAACACCCGGTCGATTACTCGATTTGGTGCAGCAAAATGCCGTTAGTCTAGCCAAGGTTGAGATTTTAGTATTGGATGAAGCCGATCGCATGTTAGATATGGGATTTATTCATGATATTCGACGAATACTAAATAAATTACCGCCAAAACGTCAAAATTTACTTTTTTCTGCCACTTTTTCTAATCAGATTAAACAATTGGCTAATAGTTTACTGCATAATCCGACCATATTGGAGGTGGCTCCGCGCAATTCCGCCTCACAGCAGGTTAAACAGCTTATACATTTAGTGGATAAGCGACGTAAAGCTGAATTGCTTTCTTATTTAATTGGTAGCGAAAACTGGCAGCAGGTATTAGTTTTTACCCGAACTAAATACGGAGCTAATCGTTTAACTGAACATCTGATTAAAGATGGAATTAAGGCGATGGCAATTCATGGCAACAAAAGTCAAGGTGCACGGACGCGGACTCTGGCAGATTTTAAATCAGGTGCGATTAGAGTGTTGGTAGCAACGGATATTGCTGCTAGGGGATTGGATATTGAACAGTTACCCTATGTGGTGAATTACGAATTACCCAATGTGGCAGAGGATTATGTGCATCGTATTGGACGTACTGGGCGCGCGGCAGCAACCGGTTTGGCGGTTTCACTAGTTGCTATTGATGAGCAAGGTTTATTAACCGCGATTGAGCGATTATTAAAACAGAGTATCCCGCGTATGGCACTGGCAGGTTATGAACCTGATCCAACTATTAAGCCAGAACCCATACCGCCAAAAAAAACGGCAAACAAAAAACATCGACGTCATTCGGTAGCAAAAGCTTCTCATACTAATGATAAACCAATAAAACAACGGACAACGAGTAACGTTGCTAGTAAAACTTTAGCACGAAAAAATCCAAGTAGAGGATAAATGCGAATATTACTCGCCCCGATGGAAGGGGTGCTCGATTCTTTAGTGCGTGAGTTATTAACAGAAGTTAACGAATATGATCTTTGCATAACGGAATTTTTGCGCGTGGTGGATAGTTTATTGCCAGCCAAAGCATTTTATCGGATTTGCCCTGAATTATATCAAGCCAGCAAAACCCTAGCAGGCACATTAGTGCGTATTCAATTATTGGGTCAGCATCCGCAATGGTTAGCGGAAAATGCAGCTCGAGCTGTTGAATTAGGTTCTTGGGGGGTGGATTTTAATTGTGGCTGTCCATCGCCGACCGTCAATGGCCATGGTGGTGGGGCGACACTATTAAAGGATCCTGAACGGATATATCAGGCGGCTAAGGCAATTCGGGCGGCGGTAGCTGCTGATTTACCGACCTCAGTAAAAGTCAGATTAGGTTGGAATGATCGTAGCCTGGCGTTTGAAATTGCTGATGCCGTGCAACAGGCTGGCGCAACAGAAATTATTATTCATGGTCGAACTAAGGCCGAGGGGTATCGGGCAGAAAAAATTGATTGGCTAACCATCGGCCAAATACGGCAAAAATTAACGATACCAGTTATTGCCAACGGCGAAATTTGGGATTGGTCTAGTGCAAATGAGTGCCGGACTATAACCGGCTGTGACGCGCTGATGATTGGCCGCGGTGGATTACATGTTCCCAACCTAGCTCAGGTGATCAAATATCAAACTGAACCTATGGCTTGGTCGCAGGTTATGCAACTTTTATTCAAATATATTCAGTTGGAAAAACAAGGTGATACGGGTCAATATCACGCAGCGCGTATTAAACAGTGGCTAGGTTATTTGCGCAAAAAGTATGTTGAAGCGGCTGAATTATTTAATCAGATCCGAGTAGTGAAAAAATCGGCCGATATTGCTAGTATAATTGAACGTCATACTTTTTGTTGACTTGCTACAACATATTTTAAAAAAAGTATTAAATACAACATATTATAAAGTCCCTAACCAACTAAGATAAAATGATTATCACAAATATTTTATAAAAAATAGCTTATCTATTTGCATTTCTGGCGGTTAGGTTCTTTACTAAAAAGTGTTCATATATTTGAAATGTTAGCAAGTTAGTTTTTTAACTTATTTAATATGTTGGATATTTCGGAGGGTGTGTATGGGTATTTTGTCCTGGGTTATTTTTGGTTTGATCGCTGGTATTATTGCTAAGTGGGTCATGCCAGGTGCTTACAATATGGGGATTATCATGACCATTATCCTCGGTATTGTCGGTGCAGTGGTCGGCGGATATATTAGTACCTTCTTTGGTAAAGGCAAAGTGGACGGCTTTAATTTAAGCAGTTTTATTGTTGCGGTAATTGGCGCTATCGTCGTTCTTTTTATTGCCGGAATGGTCGGTCGCCCATAGCCCACTTATCTAAAGATAATAAGCATTTCTCATATAAAAACATAACTACTAAGGTAGTTATGTTTTTATTTTAGTGAGTTTCAATCGGTAAGCCATTATCTTGGCCCCATTCAGCCCAAGAGCCGTCGTAAAGTTTGACATTTTTATTACCTAACAGTATTAAAGCAAGTAATACCACAGCGGCAGTCATACCGGAACCACAGCTAATTACTGTCGGCAGCGTAATGTCAACCTGTTGGTTGGCAAAAATAGTTTTTAACTCTTCAGGTGATTTATAACAACCTTCATTGACTAACCAATTCCAAGGAACATTTTTACTGCCTGGCAAATGTCCCATCCGCAATCCTGGTCGTGGCTCTGGTTGCTGTGCATTAAAACGGGCAGTCGGTCGTGCATCGATAAATTGAATATTAGGTTGTTGAAGAAGGGCGATGACTTGCTGTTGTGATACAGCTTCATCTGGTATACATTTAGCGGTGAAATGTTGTCTCTGTCGCATCGCAGGCATGCCGGAGTCTAGCAAATAGCCAGCTTTTTTCCATCCATGTAGCCCACCGGCTAAAATTTTGACATTATTACAGCCTAATGTTTTAAAGGTCCACCATGCGCGTGGTGCAGAAAATAGTGCGCCTTGATCATAAATAACCACTTGATGATGATTGCTAATACCTAATTGCTCAACGGCATGAGTAAAAGTTATCTCATTCGGCAGCATATGTGGCAGATTGCTACTTTGATCAGCCACACTATCTAAATTAAAAAATTGTGCACCAGGAATATGTTCTTGATAATAGCGTTGTTGATAATCAGTTGGGTCGGTAGGTGGTGGCGCAGAAGCATCAACTAGAATAATATTTTTATTAGTTAAATGTTGATGAAGCCATTGTGGGCTAACAAAAAATGCTTCGTACATAATACCCTTCTATTATAAACAATAACTTATGATAGCGAGTGAACTAAAAATAGTATATCGATTTTCTGTCAGAAATTAAATGTGGATTAAATTTTTATTCTATTGATTAAACACTATGATAAATTAAATATTTTATCGTTTTATACTCATCAAACTAACGGAGAATATTTTATATAAGATTTCTATGGCGCTAACTAATGCAATTAAAAATCAGATAAGCCTTTGGTATAAATCGCTATCGACATCGATTGAAGGTTTTGTGCCACGTATTGCGCAGCGACAAATGATCGCCGAAGTTGCTAAGACATTATCCGGTGAACAAGGCCGACATTTGGTTATTGAAGCACCAACCGGAGTAGGTAAAACACTATCTTATTTAATTGCCGGTATTGCGATTAGCCGGGCAGAAAGCAAGCCTTTAGTCATTAGTACGGCAAATATTGCTTTGCAAGATCAAATATTGCATAAAGATCTGCTTTGTTAGCTAAAGTTATTCCCGAGCTACGATTTATTGCTATTTTTGGCCGCAGACGTTATCTGTGCCCACGCAATCTGGCCGCTATCTGTGCAGTGGATGAGCAGCAGCTTGACTTAATGTATTTAGTGCAACAGGAGATGGCGGTAACGAGTGAACAAGAGCGAACTGTTTGCCAACAGTTACATGCTGATTTTATGGCCGGTCTCTGGGATGGGGTTAGAGATCATTATAAAACAGCGTTAGATGACAGTTTATGGAAAAAAATTAGTACCGACAAAGTCGGATGTTTAGCCAGAAATTGTCAGTTTTACCATGGCTGTCCATTTTTTTTGGCGAGATGGAAAATTGAGCAAGTTGATGTCATTGTTACCAATCATGCGTTGGTGATGGCGGCGATGGAGAGTGGCTCGGTGTTACCTGAGGCTAAAAAGATGTTGTTATTCCTTGATGAAGGGCATCATATCGCTGATGTGGCACGCGATAGCTTAGAAGTTGAAGCAAATATTACTTTATCGCATCTGATAGCGCAGCTAGATCATTTTGTGCGTCATGTGGAGCACTATTTGAGCCAATACCGCCCAGATAAGCCGCCAAAACTGGCTAAAACAAACCATTTAACCCAACACAGACAAAAATTAATTGATTACTTCAGCCAGGTTATGGCAATCACTCAGCGTTTATTACCAGACAAAAGTCAGGAGCCCATTTATTTATTTAAATTAGGCCAATTACCGCCGGAATTATATATTTGTTGCCAACAGCTTTTACAGCTTAGTCAGGATTTGGTGGTACTTACTGAAAAAATAGTCGATCACCTATCTGAACAGAGTGGTAAACATGATGCTGCTAGTTTGCATAGTAGTTTGCTAATTAGCAGTAAGATGCTCAGTTACTGGCAAAATATGGTTAAACTTTGGCGTTTAGCAAGTTGTGAAACATCCTCAAATGCGCCGGTATCCAAATGGTTAAGCTGTCATTATGATAAAAATCAGTTACATTACTATTTTCATTGTGCTGGTATACGGGTTAGTGAACAATTAGATCAGTTGTTATGGCAAAATATTCCTCATATCATTGTGACGTCAGCCACTTTACGCTCGTTAGATAGTTATAGCCGTTTCACGGAACTGACAAGATTAAATCAGGCGGACGATGATCGCTTTATTAGCTTAGATGCCTCTTTTGATCATGTTAAACAGGGGCGATTAGTGATCCCTAAAATGTCATTTGAACCAACGCTGCAAAATGAAACTTTACATATAGCGGAAATGGCTGCTTATTTTAAACAGCAACTCCAGTTTGGAAAACATCGTGGCATCCTATTTTTGTTTAGTAGTCAACGTGCAATGGCAGGCTTTTTGCAACAGGTTAGCGAATTACGCGGGCAATTGTTGGTTCAGGGAGATAAACCGCGTTATCGGTTGGTAGAAAGCCATTGTCAACGTATTGATCAAGGACACACTAGCGTATTAGTTGGACTACAATCCTTTGCTGAAGGATTGGATCTGAAAGGCGATTATTTATCGCAGGTACATATTCAAAAAATCTCTTTTCCCCCGATCACAAACCCGATCATTATTACAGAAAATGAATGGTTGAAAACCTTAAACCTTTATCCATTTGAAGTACAAAGTTTGCCAAGTGCCTCGTTCACACTAATTCAGCAAGTTGGTCGCTTGATCCGTAGTCATGATTGTTATGGTGAAATTGTTATCTATGATAAGCGACTAAGAACCAAACCGTATGGAGCTCGGTTATTAGCTTCATTACCGGTATTTCCGATTGTTGAACCGGAAATACCAATACATTAACGAAGAGAGCGAAGTAACCAGCATTTTTGTCTGTTACTTATTACTCCTGGATTGAAATTAGTTAATTTTTTTCAGAAAGCAGGTTTTTAGCACTAAGCCTTTAATACCTTCAGCATTACACTCAATTTCATCTTTATTTTGCGTTAGGCGAATGTTTTTTATTGCCGTGCCTCGTTTTAAGGTTTTTGATGTTCCTTTAACTTTAAGATCTTTTGTAACTTGCACACTATCCCCATCGCTTAAGTGTGCCCCATTAGCGTCTTTAACGACAATATCCATAAAAATCCTTATTGATTGCTTACTATGCTGACAATTATAGTAAAATAATTAATTGATATTAAGGGGATAACAAAAATAAAAAAACCACACTCCTGTGTGGCTAAATGACGACATTTTATTTTTATATAGTTATCAATTATGCATTGGTTACTTTTCAATATTTGCTTCGATAAACCAGAGATATTTTTCCAGATCACGAGAAGCTGCGGTGAGAATATCTTCAGCATCTACTTCACCTACATCATCAATCGCTTTACGAACATTATTGGCAACCACCGCAGCGCGATCGGCCAAGGCTTTCAAATGATCTTGTACATCGTGAATATTGGTTGGATAGGCTTTAAGTGGGGTATGGTCATGCACATACTCTATTGTGCCCATCGCCGTACCGCCCATTTGTACCACACGTTCTGCCAATTCATCTTGGTGCTCCAAAATAGAGGAATTAAATTCATCTAGTAATTCATGAACGGCAATAAAATTTCTGCCCCGCAGATTCCAATGCGCTTGCTTGGTCATTAATGAAAGATTAATAAGTTGGGCAACTAGCGGATTTAAAACAGAAATAACGTGTTTTTTAGTACTATCACTAATATTATTCCGGGTATAGAGTAAATCAATTTTTGGTACTTTAACTAATTTAGCTGTGCTCATTATTACGCTCCCGTTATATCAAATAATGTATTAATACTTTATATCTAAAAAATAGCTTATTATCGATCAATAGTCTTATCATTTGATCCTATTAAATTGATAGGTAATATTGATGTAAGCGTTATTTTATTACTTACAATTATAAATATGGTGATAAAAAATAGGAATGCAAGCCAAATTAGCAACAAGTTACAGTGTGAATTTAGGTTTGAATACACACTGTTTGAGTGCTAAGAACGACTTAATTGATTTCGACCGTTTCGGTTTTGCTTTTCATAGTTGATGTTGAACCAATTGATGCGCCAATGATACATAATAGCGCAAACCACTGGGTTAAAGTTAAGTGTTCATTAAGAAATATCATGCCCATAAAAGCCCCCATTGCTGGTTCCAGACTCATTAAGGTACCAAAGGTTTTCGCTGGCATGCGTGTCAGGGCAAACATTTCAAGTGTGTAGGGGAAGGCCGTTGACAAGATAGCAACTGCCAGTGCAATGGGTAGGATAGAGAGATCAAATAGAGGTTCGATGCCAACGGTGAGAAGGCCGACTGGAAAAAAAATCAATGTCGAGATAAACGAACCTAAAGCCACGGTTGCTGAGCCATAACCCGCCCCCGCGCGCTGACCAAAGATGATATACATTCCCCAACAAATACCGGCAGCTAAAGCATAAACAATACCGACAGGATCTAAACTATTAATACTGTTTCCGATAGGTAGTAGAAAAGCTAGTCCAACAATAACCATTAATATCCAAACAAAATCAATCGCTCGGCGAGATGAGAACATTGCTACGGCTAAAGGACCGGTGAACTCTAATGCAACGGCAATCCCCAACGGGATCCTTTCTAGCGATAGATAAAACAGCGAATTCATTGACCCTAAGGAGATACCATAAATAAGTAAATGTTTTAGTGAATGGCCGCGTAACTTTTTGCGCCAGGGCTTAAAAATTATAAAAAGAATAATTGTTGCCAAAAAGAGTCTTAAAGCCGTTACGCCAAGTGCACCGATAGTTGGAAATAAACTTTTTGCTAATGAAGCACCACTTTGTATTGAGAGCATTGCAAAGAGCAACAACAATACAGGCAACAGCGTTTTACGCTTTTGATTTAAGACAAATGACATTTGGAGGTAACCTCGATAAATATAGAACCAAATAAATGTTAGAAAATTAAATAATCAGTTAGTAACAGCAAGATTTACTTAATGTTATTGAGTAATTATTGCATAAAAGATAATTGAACAAGTATTATTTTCAGCGCCGATTGTAAATAAGATATTCACTATAATAAATGTTAATTTTAAAAAAGGAATCACATGAAAAATATTTATCGGTTTGTTAGATTTGATTAATGTCTGCTGGGGCTGGAACTAGCCAATTTAAGTTAAGGAGGATCATGTGGGAAAGATAAATAGTGTAACGGTATATTGCGGTTCTAGTGTAGGAGACAGTGATATTTATCAACAGCAGGCTATCGCGTTAGCAGCTGAGCTGGTTAACAGAAAAATAACGCTGGTTTATGGCGGTGGTCGTGTCGGTATTATGGGTATTTTGGCCAATTCGGTATTAGAACAAGGAGGTCAGGTTGTGGGCGTAATGCCTAAATTATTAGTCGAACGTGAGATTTCCCATACTGGGCTGACTAAAATCCATATTGTCGATACTATGCATCAACGTAAGCAAAAGATGATTGATTTGGCTGATGGATTTATTGCACTACCAGGGGGATTTGGTACGCTGGAGGAATTTAGTGAAGTGTTTACTTGGGGCCAAATTGGCTTACATAAAAAACCTTGTGGCTTATTAAATGTTAATAATTATTGGGCACCGTTAGTTGCTATGATAGAAAAAATGGCTGATGAAAAGTTTTTACAAGAAAAATATCGCCATATGGCGATTGTTGATGACAATCCGGCCAATTTGCTTAATCGTTTTTCGCACTACACGGCACCATCAGTCAAAACTTATGATAATCTATAGCTATGTTATGTTTCCATCACTTGGTTAGCATTAACAAAATAGATGGTACCAAAAGCGCTTTGTTGCTCTCATGGCGATAAATATTAGCCTATAATTGGTTTCTCTGACAGATTTCACAATTAGGATCAGGCATTAAATTGATCGTGTGGAACTCGGTTGACATGGCATCATAAAATAGCACTTTTCCGCTTATGATTTGACCATAGTTAGTGAGTAATTTTAGTGTTTCCATCGCTTGCAGGCTACCAATAATACCAACCAGTGGAGACATAACGCCGGTTTCGATGCAGGAGAGATTATTTTCACCAAATAAACGACTTAAACAGTGATAGCAGGGGGTATTATCTTGATAAGTTAATACCACCAGTTGTCCTTCCATGCGAATAGCTGCGCCGGATACTAATGGGCGTTTTAGTGTTAAACATAGGCGATTAAGTTGCTCGCGAATTGTGACATTATCCGTACAGTCAACAATCACATCTTGTCGCTTAATTAAATTATTAAGTTCATGTTCGGCTAGTTTTTTATTAACGGTAGAAATTTTTATGTATGGATTAATGTTAACTAATGTGGTTTTGGCCGAGTCAACCTTTGCGCTACCGATAGATTGCTCGTTATAGAGGATCTGCCGTTGCAGATTTGATAGGGAGACAGTATCAAAATCCAGCAGTGTTAACTGCCCCACACCTGCGGCAGCTAAATATTGAGCAGCGGCACAACCTAAACCACCCACTCCAACCAGCAATACTTTCGCTGCTTTTAATTTTTCTTGTCCGTCAAAATCGAAGTTTTGTAAAATAATTTGGCGATTATAACGCAGCATCTCTTGGTCAGATAATTCAATAGCCATGCTTATTCACTTATCAATAAATGATTAAAATACTCAATATCAACTAATTCACCTAAGTTAACCATGCCACGATTTTGCGCTAAAACGATAAAACAGTTACTTTGGTTAAAAGAACTCAAAATGTGTGACCCTTGTTGTGTCATCGGTGTTACTTCTAAATCTCCTTGAGAATTAACTTTGGCAATTCCGCGTTGGAACTCGAGGCGCCCAGGAGATGTTTTTATCGGGCTAGTGGCGCGTGCTTTCAAATAGGGGGTGCTTTGCCATTGGCTAAAGGCACAGAGGTGATTAATAAAAGGTTGTACCAATTGATAAAACGTAACTATAGCGGAAACAGCATTACCGGGTAAGCCACAAAACCAGGCAGATTTTAGTTTACCGAAGGCAAATGGTTTACCAGGTTTTATTGCCAGTTGCCAGAAATTGATGCTGCCTATTTGATTAAGGATCTGCTTGGTATAATCGGCTTCACCCACTGACACTCCCCCGCTACTGATAACCAAATCGGCTTGTTGATCGGCTTGCTTAAACGCTTGATAGAGTTTGTCAGGATCATCAGCAATAATACCTAAATCAATCACGTGACAGTTCATTTTTTCCAACATTAAGCGTATTGCCAGTCGATTGGTATCATAGATTTGACCTGCGACCAGTGGCTGACCAATAGTTTGTAGTTCATCGCCGGTAGAGAAAATAGCCACTTTCAACTGGCGAAAAACTTCTATCTGACTTATTCCTAATGAGGCGATCAGGGATATTTGGGTGGCGGAAAGTTTTGTTCCTACTGGCAATACGGTATCACCTTGTCGAATATCTTCGCCGGCATAACGAATATTAATGCCTGGTTTTATTGGTTGTATAAAACTGATGGCATTATCAGCTAGGCGGGTGTTTTCTTGCATGATGACTGTATCAACTCCGGTGGGGATCGGCGCTCCGGTCATAATGCGGATACAAGTTTTCGCCGGCAGGGAACCGCGAAAAGGAGAACCAGCCAGTGCTTTACCGGCAATAACCAACGGTGTTGCATCATGCCAATCATTAAAGCGTATTGCATAACCATCCATAGCTGAGTTATCCAATGGCGGGACATTAATTGGTGATATAATTTCTGTAGCAGTAATACGATTAATCGATTCGGTTAATGAGATAATTTCTTTTTCTGCGATCGGGGTAGTTAGAGTCAATATATTATTTAATGCTTCCTTCAGCGATAATAATTCGCCGGTATACTCATGCTCCATATTTGGCTCCCAATAAGACTACCATTTTGACTGATATTGGCATAATTTTGCCAAATATTTTCAGCGTATTATGCCAATAATCTCGCTTATTGACAAAGTAGATAACTTCTTTGTCGCCTATTTATGGATTAATTTAATTTAACTATCAAGGCTGATAAAATAATTACGTCTGTTTAGCTAGTCTAGGGTTGTACAATTTATTGTCAATGCTAGAATAAACATTCGTTTTTATCGAGGTTAGCATGAGAAAAATGCAGCAACTGTCAAAATGGTTTCTCGCCCTGGCATACCTAATAGTCATGATTTGTATGATTAGTCGTATTGCTATGGGGCAGTTGATATTTTCTCCGGTAACTAGCGTGCAGACCTCCGTATTTGCAGAGGATCATCAGGATGATATTGATAATTCGCTGACTCCTTGTGAGTTGAGTACTAAATCCTTAGTGAGTATCCCACCTGAGATCACAGAAGCGCTACTACTAATTTTTAGTGTGTTATTAGCGTTACTGGTATTTATCCCACGCTTTGCTGTACTACTCTCTTTTACTATTCCACTTTCATCTCCTCGACTTCGTATTCATTTACGACTCTGTAATTTCCGGGAATGAACACTGACAAGTTTATTACTTAGTCATTTTCATTTTTGGAGATAAAATATGCTAAATTTTTTTCGTAATAGCCTGCTGGCATTGCTTATGCTATGGTTGCCAGTTACTTTTGCAGCCGACACCGGTTGGCTTAAAAACTTACAAAATAGTCATGCTGAAGTTCGTTTACGCGCTGACAATAACGCAGCTGACGTTACGCGCCTTTTACTTGATATCCGTTTACAAGAGGGGTGGAAAACTTACTGGCGAACACCGGGAGAGGGGGGGATTGCGCCGAAAATCACCTGGCACGATAATTCAATTGCGGCAAAATGGTTTTGGCCAACCCCACAACGCTTTGATGTTTCTGGCATCAGTACTCAAGGCTATCATGAGGGTGTTAGCCTGCCGATCCAGTTAACAGCAAAACCTGACTCACTGCTAAGTGGTACCTTGACATTGTCAACCTGCAGCAACGTCTGTATTCTAACCGATTATCCTTTCACGTTAGATCTACAACAACCCACTGATGCAAACTTTGCCCATAATTACGCTGCAGCGATGGGTAAAATCCCACAAGAAAACGCATTACTAGCAAAGCTAACAGCAGGTTATCGCAGCGGTGTAGTGCAGGTACTGGCTGAACGGGTAGCTAGCTGGCAGGCACCAGCAGTTTTTGTCGATATGCCAGATGGAGCCAGCCTTGGTAAGCCAGTTTTGCAACTACAAGGACAACGTTTGCAGATCACTTTACCTGCGACTGATGAGTGGGGCGATGGTGCACCAGATTTGACCGGTAAAACATTGTCGTTAGTGATAGAGGATGAAGGCATTGCTCAGCAAAGCACGGTAACCATTGGCGCGCCACTAGCCTCTGAACACTTACAAATGCCACTTTGGCAGATTGTGTTATTCGCCATCGCAGGCGGTTTGATCCTTAATTTTATGCCATGTGTTTTACCAGTGTTAGGTCTCAAGCTTAGCACTATTTTACAGCTGCAACAGCGTGATCGTCGCAGTGTAAGATTACAATTCTTGGCTTCAAGCGGCGGTATTATTATCTCTTTTATGGCGCTTGCGTTGTTGATGACGATTTTACGGCTAACCAATCAAGCAATAGGCTGGGGTATTCAGTTTCAGAATCCGTGGTTTATCGCTTTATTAGTGATAGTCACCCTGCTATTTAGTGCAAATCTCTTTGGACTGTTCTATTTCCGCTTACCCACTAATTTTAATACACGATTAGCAAACTTGCAGGCTGATGGGTTAGTGGGCCATTTCTTACACGGTGCATTTGCGACGCTACTAGCAACACCGTGTTCGGCTCCTTTTCTTGGTACTGCAGTTGCTATTGCACTGGCAGCACCATTACCGCAATTATGGGGACTATTTATCGCAATGAGCATTGGTATGAGTTTACCTTGGTTATTAATTGCCGTGAGACCTACGCTAGCTTTCCGGCTACCTCGACCTGGCCGTTGGATGAATAAATTGCGTCTAGGGGCTGGCTGCTATGATGCTGGCATCCTGTCTCTGGTTACTTAGTTTGCTCACTGCATTTATCGGTACAAGTTGGACATTGTTTTTGGGCTTTTTAATACTAGCGGCTTTATTGTTCAGTTGTGCACGTCATTATTCATTACGTTGGGCAATCACTGTGTGTGGAAGTGCTGCGCTCGCTATTGGGTTAGTTATGCTTACTTTACACTACAGCAAGCAATCACTGAAAGATGAGATCCGCTGGCAACCATTAACCGAAGCAGCAATTAACCAGGCACTAGCGGCGAATAAACGGGTATTCATCGATGTAACTGCTGACTGGTGCGTTACTTGTAAAGCTAACAAATTTAATGTTTTGCTAGGTAGCGATGTGCAAAAAGCTCTACAGGCTGAAGATGTGGTCGCATTGCGTGGTGACTGGACTCAGCCATCAGCCGCCATTAATCAATTTTTACAAAAACGCGGTATGCTGGCGGTTCCCTACAACCAGATTTATGGCCCTGGATTGACGCAGGGGAAAATTCTATCGCCTTTGTTGAACAAAGATGACTTATTGCAAATTTTGCAGCAGGCAAAAGGAAATGTAAGATGAAAAAACTCATTTTGCTGCTATTACTAATGACGACGCCATCATTAGCTAATAATCACTTGTTTACATTAGAACAGAAAGCTTTTTTGCAAGAACAGATTCGCGAAACATTAGTTAATAATCCGGAAATACTGTTACAAGCGGCTAATGCTTATCGTGAACAGCGACAACAACAAAGACAGCAACAGTTGAAAAAAATAATTAAACAAAACCAAAATAGGCTATTTAACGATCCGAATAGCCCACGTCTTGGCGCCGCTGAGGCTAAATTAGTGATGGTTTATTTTACTGATTATAACTGTTCTTTTTGTAAACAATTTGATCCGTTACTGATAAAAATTGTCCAGTCTCAACCGCAAGTTGCTTTGATTATCAAACCACTACCGTTTCGAGCGCAAAGTTCAGTGACAGCTGCGCGCAGTGCGCTTTCCCTGTGGAAACAGGATAGGGAAAAGTTTTGGTTGTTACACCATCGTCTGATGGCCAAGAAAGGTTATCATGATAACGCCAGTATCAAAGCAGCAGAGCAAAAAATTGGTATTAATTTAATGCAGTTTGATAGCCAAACGCTGGATACCATTAACGACAATTTGGCTCTAGCACAACAGCTCGACGTGCAAGGTACGCCTGCTACATTGATTGGCTCTCAAGTGCTGAGTGGTGCGGTGAGTTATGAACAGTTGCAAGGGATAGTTAAAATAGAATTGGAAAAACTTAAATGACAAATAAATTTTATCGTTGGTTGCGTGAGGGGCTGTTTTTTTTGTTGATCCTAGTCATTTTTATTCTATTACTGGATAATTTCCGTGCTCCTCAAGCGCCCTATAATTTTGCTAGTGACACCGTAATAACGCTAGCGGAAAAACAAGTAACATTGGCAGAGTTAAGTGCCAAACAACCACTATTGCTCTATTTTTGGGCTAGCTGGTGTGGCATTTGTCGTTTTACTAGCCCAAAAATAGCGGACTATGCGGCTAACGGTGGTAATGTATTAACAGTCGCCTTTCGTTCAGTCGATGACGCTAAAGTACAGCACTATTTGAGGCAAAAGCACTTTATGATGCCAACTGTTAATGATCCAACCGGTGCCCATGCTGCTCAATGGCACATTAGTGTAACACCAACTTTTGTCATTATTTATAAAGGCAAAGTGGTTAGTACCACTACTGGCTGGAGTAGTTTAATTGGTTTGAAGTTTCGTCTTTGGTGGAGTAATTACATGAATTAAATAAATTGCTATCTAATGATGAAATCTATTTCAGTTAGCAAAATAATTGACTTAACAACTGTTGATTAACCAACAGTTGTTTAATTAACGCTATTTAAGTGAATAACAAATCAAATAAGTTAACGAAGACAATAACAGCTATTTTTGTCTGTTATATTACAGCAATAGATTTTTTTGGTTAAAACTCACATATGTTATAACAAAAAGTTAATCGTCGTTGAGTGGGTTTAAAATGAGGATATAGTTAGTAAATTGATTATTTAGAGTAAAATAAATAGATATTTTTATATAAATGGTTAGTAAAAAAAGATAAATAGTGACTCTGATATGAAAAATTAGCGCGATATAAAAAATATTTTGTTAGGATAGGTTATTGTCGAGGGATAATGGTATCCATTGGTTGAATATATAGTTGGTTAAATGTTGAATTTTATTGTTGGAGAAATGCATGTCATCGCTAAGTCAAGAAGCGCATCTTGTTCGTCAAGCACTTGAAGCTCGTGGTCTTGAAACTCCACTTTGTGGCCAATCTCTTTGTGTAAATGAGCGTAAACAACAGATTGAAGCGCATATGGGTGAAATTATGCGTTTACTTAATCTCGACCTTAGCGATGATAGCTTAGTAGAAACACCGAAGCGCGTTGCTAAAATGTATGTCGACGAAATTTTCTCCGGGCTTGATTATAATAACTTCCCTAAGATTACCTTGATCGAAAACAAAATGGATTTCGACGAAATGGTTACGGTTCGTGATATTACGTTAACCAGTGTTTGTGAGCATCATTTTGTTACCATCGATGGTAAGGCGACAGTGGCCTATATTCCCAAGGATAAGGTAGTTGGTTTATCTAAAATTAATCGCATTGTTCAATTCTTTTCTCACCGCCCACAAGTTCAGGAGCGTTTAACTCAACAAATTTTAATTGCGCTTCAAACTTTATTAGGCACAGCTAATGTTGCTGTTACAATCGATGCCGTTCATTATTGCGTTAAAGCTAGAGGCGTTCGTGATGTAAGCAGTAGCACAATGACAACCTCGCTAGGCGGTTTATTTAAATCTAGTCAAAATACCCGTCAGGAATTTTTACGTAACATTTCTCGCCTGCGTAACGGCTAATTAATGTTTGTTATTACAGCTAACTGGCAGCGGATTAAGCAAATTGATCTGCTGCGCGGAAGCGCTATTTTAGCTATTTTATTGATAAATATTTTTGGCTTTGCACTACCTCAATTAGCTTATGTGAATCCAGTTTATCTGCTGGCACGACGGCCGGCGATATTTGGTGCTGGGTGTATTTACATATATTTGTTCAGGGAAAATTTCTGGCAATTTTTAGTTTGTTATTTGGTGCAAGCTTAGAATTTTTGTCTAAACAGGGTTTATATTGGAATCAAATCCGGCTATTTGTGTTGGCTATTATTGGTTTAATACATGGCATTGGATTATGGGATGGTGATATTCTCTTGCCTTATGCTTTGATGGGGCTATTAGCCATAAAAATTATTTATTTTAATAGCCTTAGACAGTTATATTATAAATCTATTGTTATCTATTTATCTGGCTTAATTATTTTTTCCAGTTTTAGTTATTTTACTGATGCCTCGTCCTTTTGGTATTTTGCAGAAAATAATTTTATTGAAGAAATTAACATTAAAATAGCTGGTGGATGGCAAGCTTTTTTATATCGGGCTGAATCGGTCGCACAGAGATTAATTTTGCTAGTGATCGGCTATGGTTGGCAGTTATTGGCACTCATGATAATGGGGTCAGCATTAATAAGAAACGGATGGTTGACTGGGCATTTTTCTTTATTTCATTATCGCTATGTTGCATATTGGTTAATCCCGGTAACTATTATTATTCAATTATTTTCTATAGCAATTCAGTATTACTATGAGTGGAATTATATAGCCACTGGCCTATTAGGATTTGTTATTAATCAGCTAATTATTCCGATTCAAGTTGCTGGTTATATTGCTATTATTTATGGTTTTTGGCCGCAAATAAAAAATATCTTTATTATTAGATGGCTACAATCAATAGGTCGTATGGCTTTAACTAGCTATTTATTACAGACATTAATCTGTACAACTATTTTTTATCGTCTAGGTTTTTTTGCTCAATTTAGTCGCATTGAATTACTTCTTTTTGTATCGCTGATTGGCTGATTAATATTTTATTTGCTGTATGTTGGTTGAAGTATTTTACTCAAGGCCCGATAGAGTGGTTATGGGGTTATTTAACCAATAAATGTGCTAATTGAACTGGCTAATATTATTTGAGTTCATCAGGTAAAACGGCCGGATATCCTTTGATCCCCTCAGGCATTTTTATCGGTGCAGGAATAGACTCTTGTTGACCTAAAAAACGGGGTTCACTTTTTAATATATAAAGATCAATCAGAGCATTAATACGGGCAAAAACTTCGCGTAAACGAACTTTAATGATTTTTTTAGGTGAAGAAACTGCATAGCACTGTGCATCTATCCCTTTTTTTATAGCGATAAAGAGTGCCCTTTCACAATGAAAACGTTGGGTAATAATAGTAAAGTTGTTGGTGGCAAACACTTGGCGAGTTCGGATAACCGAATCTAATGTTCGAAAGCCGGCAAAATCCAGTACAATTTTTGCAGCCGGTATACCAGCAGCGATCAAATCTCTGCGCATGGTGATCGGTTCATTGTAATTGTAATGTGCATTATCACCACTAACGAGTAAGTATTTTATTTTACCGCTATTGTAAGCATTTATGGCGCCTTGAATTCGATACTTATAGTACTCATTAGGTAAGCCGGCGGAATAATATTTTGCGGTGCCCAATATCATGCCAACAGTACGTGGCGGCAATTTTTTTACATCATCATAGATATAATCATTAGTTTTCCAGCTAATCCACCGATCGAATGCCAGAGTGGCAACAATTGCTGTCACTATAATAATAAGTAAACTATAAATAAGAAATTTCCTCATCACCTATGCCTATAGATTAAAGGATAGAGAAAAACTGCTCAACTCTAACTATTTTACTTATGATCATGCGGCTTCCTGATTAATTTAACAGTTTATTGTTAGATAAGACTTATAATAGTCAGAAGGGAGTAAGTTTGTAAATATGATATTCAAACGAGCAGAAATTACCGTCAATAAATTGATCGAACGCCTTGTCCAAGATCGCTGTAGTTATACGCTAGATTTGATTTTAATTTATTCGACTTTATTATAAAGCCTAAAATTAAAGTTAGGGCTTGCTAGTGAGGTTAGATTTTCTTGCCTATAAAAATAGCGAAAGTGTTTATAGTTTTGCTGAGTCGTTTTATCGATAATAATTTAATTTAATAATTCCATTAGTAAAGGAAAAATAAAAGGCGCAATTAATGAAGTAATAATGCCACAAGTCATCAATGCAAGAGAACTATATGCACCTTCAATGTAGTTTATCTCGGCGCTGCGCGCCGTACCCACGGCATGTGAGGCTGCTCCCATCGCTAATCCTCGAGCAATAGGGTTTTTTATCCGCAATAGATTAAACAGTAACTGCCCAAACATAGCACCAAAAATACCAACTAAGATCACACAAGCGGCACTGATGGCAGGCACGCCGCCAATGGCCTCTGATACAGCCATAGCAATGGGTGTTGTCACTGATTTTGGCAGTATTGAAGCGGCCATTTCGACGGTTGCTCCTGTCCATAAGGCAATTGCGGTTCCGGTTACCATGGCAATAAGACTACCAATAAAACAAACGCTAATAATGGATTTCCATTGGGCGCGAATCTGATGTAACTGTTCATATAATGGCAAAGCTAAGGCAACAACTGCCGGCTGTAACAAATCATTCAGAATACGACTACCAGAGAAATAATGGTCGTAAGAAGTCTGCGTTATTAATAAAATAGGAACAATGATGCTGATTGAAATCAGCAAAGGATTTAGAATGATCAGTTTATATTTTTGGAATAATCTTCTTGCTAATAAGAAAACAATAATGGTAAATGGTAGTGACCACCAGATATGATTTATCATTATTATTACTCGTTATTTGGCCTATTTTTTGGGGCTGAATTTTGTTTTTTTCTCTGTTGTTTATAATTATCCAAGGTATTTATGTTAGTTTCACGATGAATATAATGTGAGCTATAAGCAACTATAATCATAATAATCAATGTACTAACAATGCACGAAAGCAAAATAGGGATAATTTGTTGGCTGAGCTTATCATAATAATTCATTATGCCTACTCCGATAGGAATAAATAGCATGGTAATATTTTTTAGTAATAAATGACAACCCGGCTGTATCCATTCTACCGGTATGATCTGTATTGTTAACATGCTAAATAAGATCAGCATACCGATTATACTACCTGGCAAAGAAAAAGGCAGTAGAGTTGAAATTAGGTTTCCTATTATTAGGCAGAGATAAATGAGTAAAAAAGCACGTAGATACTGCCAACTAATATAAAGAATATTTTTAACAAACAACATAATACCAGTCCTATAACAAAACATACTGCTAATACAATTAACCCATTTAATGGGTTAGGCTGGTGTAATAAGTGAGTTTAAAATGGCGAAAATAGTATTGTCGCCATTTTTATTTAATGTATTTATTATTAATTTATTTTACCTGCATACCAGGTTTGGCGCCAGCATCAGGACTTAATAGAAAAATATCTTTGTTACCAGGTCCGGCTGCTAATACCATTCCTTCGGAAACACCAAAGCGCATTTTTCTTGGCGCTAAATTAGCGACCATAATCGTTAAGCGGCCTTCCAATACTTTAGGATCCGGATACGCTGTACGAATACCCGAAAAAACTTGTCGGCAGCTATCACCTAAATCTAATTGTAGTTTGAGCAGCTTATCGGAGCCTTCGACTAAATCAGCTTGCTTAATTAGAGCCACTCGTAAGTCTACTTTGTTAAAGTCATCAAAACTAATTACATCTTGGCTAGGATTTTCTGCATCTAATTGATTAGTCATTGTTTGTGCCGTTATATTTTCGCTAGATGCCGCTAACATCGCGGTTATATTGTTCATTTCAATTCGCTGGAATAAGGTTTTGAATGGCGTAATTTCATGATTTAACAATGGATTGCTGATATCATCCCAGTTGAGTGAAATATTTAAAAAAGTTTCTGTCCGGCTGGTAAGTCCCGGTAATATGGGTTTTAAATAAGTCATTAGCACACGGAATAAATTGATACCCATAGAACATATGTCATGCAAATCTTGTTCGCGTCCTTCTTGCTTGGCAACTACCCAGGGTGCCTGCTCATCGATATATCGATTGGCCAAATCGGCAAGTAACATAATTTCACGAATCGCTTTATTATATTCACGTTGACAAAACTCTTGACCAATTTTGTCTGCGGCGGCAATAAATTGCTGGTAAAGTTCGGGAGCAGCAAGGCGCGATGATAACTTACTATGAAAGCGTTTAGTGATGAATCCGGCATTGCGTGCTGCAAGATTGACAACTTTATTAACAATGTCGCTATTTACCCGTTGGACAAAGTCTTCTAAGTTAAGATCAATATCATCAATGCGCGAAGAAAGCTTAGCAGCATAATAGTAACGCAAACAATCAGCATCCAGTTGATCTAAATAGGCGCGCGCGGTAATAAAAGTACCTCGTGATTTGGACATTTTTGCGCCATTAACAGTGATATAACCGTGAACAAAGATATTGGTAGGTTTACGATAACCACTACCTTCTAATATTGCTGGCCAAAATAGACTATGGAAGTAGACAATATCTTTGCCGATAAAGTGATAAAGATCGGCAGTAGAATCTTGCTGCCAATAACTAGCAAAATCAATATTCGGTTGTTTTTCACATAGATTTTTGAATGTTCCCATATAACCAATTGGTGCGTCTAACCAGACGTAAAAATATTTGCCAGGCTCATTAGGAATTCCAAAACCAAAGTAAGGGGCGTCACGAGTAATATCCCATTGCTGTAAACCCGCCTCAAACCACTCTTGCATTTTATTCGCCACTTGTGGCTGTAAAGCACCTGAGCGCGTCCAAGTTTGCAACATATTACTAAATGCAGGTAAATCAAAGAAAAAATGCTCTGTATTGCGCATTTCAGGCGTCGCACCCGAAATCACCGAATGGGGATTAATTAGCTCCGTTGGGTTATAAGTAGCACCGCAGACTTCACAATTATCACCGTATTGATCAGCAGCCTGGCATTTGGGGCAACTCCCTTTAACAAAGCGATCGGGTAGAAACATTCCTTGCTTAGGATCATAAAGTTGTGAGATTGTTTTGCTTTGGATAAAACCGTTCTTTTTTAGTGTCAAATAAATTTGTTCAGATAAAGTTTTATTTTCTACACTATGAGTTGAATGATAATTATCATAACTGATAGCAAAGTCAGCAAGATCGTGTTGATGTTCCTGATTTACTTTACTAATCATTTCCCCAGGCGTTATACCTAATTGCTGAGCTTTTAGCATGATTGGCGTGCCATGGGCGTCATCGGCACAGATAAAGTAAACTTGTTTGCCGCGCATTCGTTGATAACGAACCCAAATATCGGCCTGAATATGCTCTAACATATGGCCAAGGTGAATTGAACCGTTAGCATAAGGTAACGCACAGGTTACCAAAAGATTTTTCGCGACTTGAGACATAATAAGGATCTAACTTCCATAAAAATTGAACAATAATTGATGTTAACCGATTGTGTTTTTTCCGGCTAGGCCTAAACATGACTAATCTATCATTATTTTATCGTAATTTTGCTTGATAAGTGTCGTTTTCATTATCTATTTATCTTAATTAAATTGTTCTCTGGTATGATGCCGTGATCAATTGTTGATAATTTAATACTAATAAAAGGAGCTGCGATGAATTCAGGATCCTTCGAACAGATAAAGCCAGAACAGATAACTCAGCAAGTCGCTGAGGTTTTGGACACATTTTCCCATCCTACACTGCAAAGTAATCTGAGTAAATTAAAAGCATTATATCATTGTGTGTTATTGGAAGATGTTTTGCATATTGAATTAGTGATGCCGTTTGCCTGGAAAACACCTTTTAAACTATTAATTGAACAGAAAACATCACAATTACGAAAAATAGCCGGTGCGCAAGCCGTAGAGTGGAAATTACGTCATAATATCAGTACATTACGTAGAGTGAATGATTTGCCAGGCGTTAATGGAGTGCGCAACATTATTGCGATCAGCTCAGGTAAAGGGGGAGTTGGCAAATCAACCACGACAGTGAATTTAGCGTTAGCATTGGCGCAAGAAGGCGCGAAGGTAGGTATTCTGGATGCGGATATTTATGGTCCCTCTATTCCGACTATGTTGGCAACTAAAAATCAGCGGCCCACCTCACCAGATGGGCATCATATGGTACCTATAATGGCTTATGGTCTGGCAACTAATTCAATTGGTTATTTGGTTAATGATGATAATGCGATGATATGGCGTGGTCCAATGGCTAGCAAAGCTTTGATGCAAATGTTACAGGATACCGAATGGCCAGAATTAGATTATTTAGTCGTTGATATGCCTCCGGGAACCGGTGATATCCAATTAACATTATCACAGAATATACCCGTTACGGCTGCAATTGTTGTTACTACACCACAAGATATTGCTTTGCTTGATGCGATGAAAGGCATTGCGATGTTTGACAAAGTAAAAGTGCCGGTATTAGGAATTGTTGAAAATATGAGTCTCCATATTTGTAGCAATTGCGGTCACATAGAGCCTATTTTTGGTTTTGGTGGAGCAGAAAGATTGGCGAAAAAATACCAGTGTAAGCTATTAGGTAAGATACCGTTACATATTTCGCTGCGTGAGGATTTAGACCAAGGTCAACCAACGGTTATTCGAGATCCAGATGGGGAATTTGCTGATATCTATCGGGAAATAGCCTCGGCGATTTCTGCTCAAATGTTCTGGGCTGGGGAAAAAATTCCCACAGAGATTGCTTTTCGCACTATTTAAACTGATTAATCCCATGACTTATTGATTGAAAATAGAGGTAAGGTGATAATTATTGTTAGGTCTTGTTATAAAATTAGCTAGACCTAATTTTAAATGCTGGAAGATACTAAAATAACCCCTTATAATTCCGGCGATCATAATATTTAATTATATTAATTTCTTTATTCAAATTCAGGTTATTTAAAATGGCTGATACAGCACATAAGTGCGCTATTGTAGGTATATCAGGTGCTTCAGCATCGGGTAAAAGTCTTATTGCGAAAACGCTTTATCATGAATTACGTACTCAGGTGGGTGACCACAATATTGGGGTGATTACTGAAGATTGTTACTATCGAGATCAACATGATATTCCGATGGAAGAACGAGTGAAAGTAAACTATGACCACCCAAACTCAATGGATCATGATCTGCTTTTTTATCATCTTCAATTGTTGAAGAGCGGAAAAGGCATTGATCTGCCGCAATATGATTATACTCAGCATACACGTAAGCGTGAGACTATTTTTTTTCAGCCTAAAAAAGTTATTATTATTGAAGGTATTTTATTATTAACGGATAAGCGTTTACGTAAGAATATGGATTTTGCCATTTATGTTGATACGCCATTGGATATTTGCTTAGTAAGAAGAATTAAACGCGATGTAAATGAACGCGGGCGAACATTAGATTCTGTTATTGAACAATATACTAAAACAGTCCGTCCAATGTTTCTTCAGTTTATTGAGCCATCAAAACAGTATGCAGATATTATTGTCCCTCGAGGCGGAAAAAATCGGGTGGCGATTGATATTCTAAAAGCTAAAATAGGGGAGTTCTGCCAGTAAATCTATAAACAGATTAGGCATTCTCGCAAGGAGATGGAAAAATGCGACTTTGTGACCGCGATATAGTCAAATGGCTTGATGAAAAGAAATTGGTTATTGAACCACGCCCATCAATCGAACGAATCAATGGGGCAACAGTTGATGTTTGTTTAGGCAATAAATTTCGAGTATTTCAGGGCTATACTGCACCTTATATCGATCTTAGTGGGCCAAAAAATGAAGTTAATGCTGCATTGGATCGGGTGATGAGTGATGAAATTACCTTAAACCATTATGATGCGTTTTTTTTACACCCAGGTGAATTAGCATTGGCGGTCACTTTAGAATCAGTTACCTTACCTGATAATGTAGTTGGTTGGCTTGATGGTCGTTCCTCTCTTGCTCGCTTGGGATTAATGGTGCATGTCACTGCTCACCGTATTGATCCCGGCTGGTGTGGTCAAATTGTGCTAGAGTTTTATAATTCAGGTAAACTGCCATTGGCGTTACGACCAGGTATGGTTATTGGCGCATTAAGTTTTGAAGCATTATCCGGTTCGGCTGATCGTCCCTATAATCGTCGTCAGGACGCAAAATATAAAAATCAACAAGGTGCAGTAGGGAGTAGAATTAGCGAGGAGGGTAAAAACAATCATAAATTGTGATGTTTTAAGTTAATTAATTCGTTGTTTTCCTAAGATCATGCTATAACCAAAATAATTCTATTTTCTCAGCTTACGGGAAATAAGCTATCTAAAGATGAAGTCATTAATTGGTTGCTTGAGTACCATTGATGGAGACAGTGATGAAACGATTTCTGACAACATTAGTTATCCTGATGGTGGTTATTTTTGCAGGATTAACGGCGCTAGTGTTGCTTGTTAATCCCAATGATTTTCGGCACTATTTAATTGATAAAGTTGAACAAAAAAGTGGCTATCATTTGGTTTTTCAAGGCGAAATGCGTTGGCATGTATGGCCCAGGTTAAGTATTATTACTGGGCCGATTTCACTCACTGCGCCAGGCGCGACTAAGCCAGCAATTAGTGCAGATAACATGCGGCTTGATGTCTCGTTATGGCCATTAATTTCCCACCAACTTTCGGTTGAAGAGATTGTAATTAGTGGTGCAGTTTTGCGCTCAACTCCTGATAGTGAAGCAAAATTAAATCAAGATGCTCCCATTGCACCAGAAAGCCTTGATCATATTAGTAGAAAAAATAATATTGATAATAAAAGGTTATTTGAGATTAATAAAATTACATTGACCGATAGTCTGTTAATTTGGCAGTTGAATAATGATAGCCAGTTAAACATGCGTAATATTATGTTGTCACTGAGTAGGCAAGATGATCATTTCATTAAAGTTAACTTTAGTAGCAATGTGAGTAAGGATCAGCAAGATCTAACTTTTTCTTTAAAAAGTAAGCTAAATATTACAGATTATCCGCATCAAATCACTGGCGAAATTAATCAATTAGAATATAAGATGAGTGGTATTAATTTACCAACAGATGGAATTAGTGGTAATGCAACTTTATTGTTTGATTATTGGCGTGAGCAGCAACCCGTATTAACCCTTTCTAATTTAGCTATTAATATTAACGATAATCATTTAACTGGCAGTCTAGTTGCTCATTTAGGTAAATCGCCAGATTATCAATTAAATATTGCTTCCGCTAAACTGGATCTAGATAAAATTTTAGGTTGGCAACCCCTATTGCAGCCTTTGGCAGAGATAAAGATAATACCACAAACAAGTACTAAGCCTGTTATTGCGACAGCTAAAACAGATAGTTATGATTTAAGTTATTTAAAACAATTTCCATTTCAAGCGACAATTTCTGCCGATAAACTTATATATCGAGGTTTAATTATAGATGGCTTCCAATCTAAGATAACCAATAAAAAAACTTTATTAAATATTAGTCAGCTAGAAGGTGGATTATTAGGTGGCAATTTTGAGCTACCTATTAGTTTGAATTATGAAAATAGTCCGGTTATTGTCACGGCTAAACCCAGATTTAATAAGGTTAAGTTGGCTCCTTTACTTCAAGCATTTAACATGCCTACTAAACTAGATGGTTCTCTGGTGCTAGCTGCGAAATTATCAGGGCTTGGTTATGGTAAATTTGCGGTGCTAAATTTTTGGTCCGGTACTGCTAATGTGACGTTATCCAAGGCGCAATTAACAGGATTAAATATAGCTTCACTGATCCAACACGCTTTTTCACGTCTTACTGATAAAGTTGATACTCCGCAAAATCAGGCAGATAATACTCAAATTGAAAATTTAAACGTTGATACAAAACTTAACAAAGGTCTGTTATCGTTCTCAAATTTGGTTGCTTCTTCTGACGCTATCAATCTCGATGGTAACGGTTGGCTAAATTTAGCGAGTAAATCAGCAGACGTAAAATTGCAGGTTAATATTCATAAAGGCTGGCATGGGGATGATAATTTTATTAATAAATTGAAAAAATTGGTAATTCCTCTGCGTATTTATGGTAAATGGCAAAATTTACAATATCAATTGAATATTGAAAAATTGCTGCGTGATGAGCTTCAATCTCAAGCTAAAAAAGCATTAGATAGTTGGTTAGAAAAAGAAGCTCAATCGCAAAATTAGTTTAAGCTAAATCTTTCTAGTAAATTTAACGCGCTAAATTAAGCGCGTTAAGATTATGTTAGATTAATGTTTTGTTTTAACTTCTTTTTTAGCCAGTTGCAGGGGGGTGATCAGCACCTTTTTAAGGCGGTGACTGGTTACTTCTAACGGTTCAAAAATCCAGTTTTCAATTTTGATACGTTCACCGACAACCGGCATTCGTTGTAGGTGCTCCATCAATAATCCGGCAATCGTCTCATATTCACGTTTTTCATCAAGCGTTATTGGCACATAAAGGGTCAAATCTTCTAACGGCATAAAGCCATTAGCAACCCAGCGACTATCTTCTAATTGTTGAATATCATGACGAGAATCCACCTCTTCTTCACTGATTGGCATATTACCGGCAATAGTTTCCATAATATCTGTCAGCGTAACAATTCCTTCAACAGAGCCAAATTCATCAACAATAAAGGCAAAATGGGTATGCGCTTTACGAAATTGCTCTAATGCTTGAAGTAGTGATAAACCTTCAGGGAAAATTAGTGGTTGAGTAATTAGGGCATGTAAGTTAAGTTTTTGCTTTTTCAATTGTTGATTTAATATGTCGATAACATGTATAACCCCGACAGGCTCATCGCTTATTGATTCATCCGTAACAACAAGACGTGTATGGGGTGTTTTTTCTAACAACGAAAGTAGCTTATCCGCAGGTTTGTTGATATCAATATATTCAACGTCATGGCGTGAAGTCATAATACTACTAACATTACGTTGAGCGAATCCTAATAAACGAACAATCATTTGACGTTCTTGCGGATCAAAAATGCCATTATTATCAGAAATTAAATCAGAGGTACGATGATCTAACTCAGCGCGTTCATGTTGACCATCTAAAACCCGCAATACTGCTTCAGCAGTTCTTTCGCGTAGTGATTTGGTGCCTTTTAAAAAACGGCGTCGATTAAAGGAAGCAAATTGATTAAGCGATTCAATTATAATAGAGAAACCAATAGCGGCGTATAAATAGCCTTTCGGTATCTGATAACCGAATCCTTCAGCCACTAAGCTAAAACCGATCATAAGTAAGAAACTAAGGCAGAGAATAACAATAGTTGGATGGGTATTAACGAACATGGTTAATGGTCTACTAGCAATAATCATTAAGATCATTGCAATAGTGACTGCTGCAATCATAATGCCAATATGTTCAACCATACCAACGGCAGTAATCACTGAATCAAGTGAAAAAATAGCATCTAATACAATGATTTGTGCTACAACAGCCCAAAATTTTGCCGTTTTGCGTTGTTTGCCAGATTGTTTATCTTTACCTTCTAACCGCTCATTAAGCTCCATAGTGGCTTTAAAAAGCAGAAAAAGTCCACCACCAAGCATTAATATATCGCGCGCGCTAAATGGGTGATCCCAAATGTTAATAATAGGATTGGTTAAGGAAACGAGTAAAGTAAGACTAAACAATAAGATAACACGCATAAATAGTGCGCATGTTAAACCAGTTATTCTTGCTTTATTACGTAACTTGGCTGGTAATTTATCCGCTAAGATCGCAATAAAAACTAAATTATCAATGCCAAGCACGATTTCGAGTACGATAAGAGTAAGAAGCCCCGCCCACATCGTAGGATCAGCGATCCATTCCATAAAATTTATTTTACCCTCTAATATGACGGCTTATGCCGACCTTTAGAATAATGGGCACTTTGAACAAAAATTTCAATATAATAACGTTTTTTTAATCGTTTTTAGCCTAAATATCGTGTTGTTAACGGCATGAAATACTATCACCAAACTATAGAGTAAGTTAATATATCAATACGTAAAAATATATTTGCTCGTTAACTGTGGGTAATGAATTGTCAGGCAGGAGTTTTTCATGTCAAAACAACAAATTGGTGTAGTTGGTATGGCTGTTATGGGGCGTAATTTGGCGCTCAATATTGAAAGCCGGGGTTATTCGGTTTCGATTTTTAATCGTTCTAAAGAAAAAACCGATGAAGTGGTTAAAGAAAATCCAGGTAGAAAATTAATCCCCTGTCATACGATTAAGGAATTTGTTGATTCATTAGAAAAACCACGTCGTATTTTATTAATGGTAAAAGCGGGTGAGGCGACAGATAAAACTATAGCTTCATTAACACCATATCTGGATAAAGGTGATATCCTAATCGACGGTGGTAATACTTATTTTCAGGATACTATTCGACGTAATCAAGAACTTTCAGCGCAAGGGTTTAATTTTATTGGCACCGGCGTCTCTGGCGGTGAAGAAGGCGCATTAAAGGGGCCTTCTATCATGCCTGGTGGGCAGAAACAAGCTTATGACTTAGTGGCACCTATCTTACAGCAAATTGCTGCCAAGGCCGATGGAGAGCCTTGTGTAAGCTATATTGGTGCTGATGGGGCAGGTCATTATGTAAAAATGGTACATAATGGCATCGAGTATGGTGATATGCAGCTTATTGCTGAAGTTTATTCAATTCTCAAAAACGCATTAAAGTTAAATAATGAAGAATTAGCCGATATTTTTACTGAATGGAATAAAGGTGAATTAAGCAGTTATCTAATCGAAATTACGGCGGATATTTTTCGTAAGAAAGAAGATAAAACTGGTAATTATTTGATTGATGTTATATTGGATGAGGCTGCAAATAAAGGAACCGGAAAATGGACCAGTCAAAGTGCATTAGACTTGGGAGTACCGGTCACGCTTATTACTGAATCGGTATTTGCACGTTATCTTTCTTTTTTGAAAGTGCAGCGGGTGGCAGCGGCAAAAATTCTGACTGGGCCGGTTGTTAATTCATTTAAAGGTGATAAGCAGGAATTTATTGAAAAGGTTCGCCGTGCACTTTATTTAGGTAAAATTGTGTCTTATGCACAAGGTTTCCAGCAATTAAAGGCCGCATCGGATGAATATAAATGGCAGCTAAATTATGGTGAAATTGCTAGGATTTTTCGCGCAGGCTGTATTATTCGGGCGCAATTTTTGCAAAAAATTACCGATGCGTATAGCCAAAACCCGTCTTTAGCAAACTTAATGTTAGCGCCTTATTTTAAAAACATTACTGATGAATATCAGCAATCATTACGCGATATTGTCTGTTTTGGTATACAAAATGGTATTCCGTTACCTACACTTACGGCAGCAATTTCTTATTATGATAGCTATCGTTCTGCAGTTTTACCGGCAAATTTAATTCAGGCACAACGTGATTATTTTGGCGCTCATACTTATAAAAGAATTGATAAAGAAGGTATCTTTCATACTGAATGGTTAGAGAAAAAAGAGTAGCTTAACTGATATAAAATTATTGCATGGTCTTTACCAGTAATGTTAAAGGCCATTTTTATTGGCTTCAAGTTAGTACAGATGGACAAATTTATTTGCTGCTGTATTTTGTCACTTTAATTTTAGCACTATTCAAAATAAATAGATTTATACATTATATTGTAATATAAAATATATTATTTTTTATAAAGTAATTCTTATTTTTAAATGGATTTACTTTTTTTATAAAATAATAAATACTGTTTGTTTTTTGACATAATTAAACCATTACTAATTATAGTTAATTTTCTATATTAAGAATATCATTAAGAGTAAAAAATAGAAATAGTTCGTTACAGTAAATTAATAAATAAAATTAATTGTAATTTTTGTAATACATATCACAGTTTTAACATATAAAAATAACTTATTCTTATAATAAAGAGGTGAAAATTAAAAGAATAAGTTAGATAATTTAATAAAATTATAAATCAATATTTCTTTATTAGTAAGCTTGATAAAAATAAATATAGTTACTAATCTATAAATTTATATAATAAGTAGTTGTATGATTTGTTAGCGTGATTTTGTTCATTTATAAGTTGTTAATTATTTCTTGTCTAAATATGTTTCACCAATTGGATAATACAATATGGATAAATTGACCCCATTCAAACCTTTACCAACCATAATTGCTATTACAATCACTCTGATCATCTGGTTTATTATTCCCGCTCCTGACGGTGTAGATGTTAATGCTTGGCAATTATTTGCGCTTTTTATTGGAACTATAACCGCTATTATTGGTAAAGCTTTACCTATAGGTGCAATCTCCATTATCGCTATTGCTTTAATTGCTATTACTGGAGTAACGAATCCCAATAATCCGACGGCAGCAATTAATGACGCATTGAGTGGTTTTTCAAATCAACTTATTTGGTTGATAGGTATTTCAATAATGATCTCTGTTAGTCTAAATAAGACAGGATTAGGTGCTCGTATTGGTTATTATTTTATTTCTTTATTTGGCAAAAAGACCTTGGGTATTGCTTATTCATTAGCGATCGCAGAGACAATATTAGCGCCAGTTACACCAAGTAATACTGCGCGTGGTGGTGGAATTATTCATCCTATTATGCGCTCAATTTCAAATAGTTTTGGCTCTAATCCCGAATCAAGTAGTTCACAAAAAATTGGCCGCTATCTTTCATTGGTTAATTTTAATATCAATCCAATTACATCAGCGATGTTTATTACGGCAACTGCACCTAATCCATTGATTGTCAGTTTGATTATGGAAAATACCACCCCTCCATTTGAGATCAATTGGGGAATGTGGGCAATAGCCGCTTTTATACCAGGCATAATTTCGTTATTCATTATGCCATTAATTATTTATTGGATTTATCCACCTGAAATCAAAGTAACACCAGATGCGCCAAATTTTGCTAAGCAAAAATTACATAAGCTTGGGCCTATTTCGACTGCAGAAAAAATTACTTTAGCGGTATTTGCCATGCTATTGTTGATGTGGGCTGGCGTGCCTGCGCTTATTTTTGGTAGCGCATTTACTATTAATCCTACGGCTGCGGCATTCATTGGTCTTTCCGTTTTACTGTGTACAGGCGTATTAGCTTGGGATGATATTTTGAAAACCAAGGGAGCCTGGGACACAATTACTTGGTTTGCGGCATTGGTTATGATGGCATCTTTTCTAAGTAAGCTTGGACTGACTAACTGGTTTTCTCAAACAGTTGGTGATGCTATTGATCATATGGGCATCGGCTGGATTGGCGGCATGCTGTTACTTGTTTTAATATACGTCTATTCTCATTACTTTTTTGCCAGCACTACCGCCCATATTATGGCAATGTTTGCGGCATTTTTCACTGCTGGATTAGCATTGGGCGCTCCACCTATTTTGCTCGCATTGATCTTGGCTTTCTCTTCATCATTAATGATGTCGTTAACACATTATGCCACAGGTACCGCGCCGATTATTTTTGGTTCGGGTTATACAACTTTAGCTGAATGGTGGAAAATTGGTTTTATATTAAGTGTGGTCAATCTTCTTATTTGGTTTGTCATCGGTAGTTTATGGTGGAAGTTACTAGGTTATTGGTAAGAAATCATCAATATAACTAACTTGTAGTAGTATATCTGTAAGTTAAATAGGCGGTAACGTTTTAAATATAATCTTGTTGTAAGAGCACCATTACAATCTTCTAGTGAGTATATTCGCTTTATTTAATAAATAAGTGAGGAAATATGCAATTGCGTAGGTTAGGTTCAACAGGATTTGTTATTCCACCCCTTGTTTTTGGTGGTAATGTTTTTGGCTGGACTATCAATGAAAAAGAGAGTTTCACCATCTTAGATGCTCTCTATGATAATTGTTTAATTGCCATTGATACGGCAGATGTTTATTCACGTTGGGCAGCCGGTAATCAAGGTGGAGAATCGGAAACCATCATTGGTAATTGGCTGACTAAACATTCCATTGCCAGAGATAAATTAATTATTTTTACCAAAGTGGACGCAGATTTAGGTTCACCCGGTAAGCGAGGTCTGTCTGCTCGCTGGATTATCAACGCGGTTGAGGACTCATTGCGGCGTTTGCAAACAGATTACATTGATCTCTATTTTTGCCATTGGCCGGACATAAATACCCCTCATGAAGAGACGTTAAATGCTTATCTGAAGCTTTTAATAACGGGTAAAATTCGTGCTATAGGCGCTTCAAATTTGGATGCAGAACAATTAAAAACGGCGTTAGAAGTGGCGGATAATCAGTGTTTACCGCGTTATCAAGTATTACAACCGGAATATAATATTTATGATCGTGCCGCTTTTGATGATAAGTTGAAGGAACTCTGTATCAAAGAAAATATTGGTGTTGTCACTTATTATAGTTTGGCATCTGGTTTTTTAACTGGGAAATATCGTCGTCAAAGTGATTTAAATAATAGTCCTAGGAAAAATGATATCGATAAATACCTTAATCAAAGAGGCGAAAAAATTCTCAAGGCATTGCAGGTAGTTGCTGATGATCATCAAGCTACATTAGCGGAAGTTGCGCTTGCCTGGTTAATGGCTTTTAATGGGATCACCGCACCAATTGCTAGTGCAACTACCATTGCTCAAGTTGAAAGTTTTGTGAAAGCCATTCATTTAACATTGACCAAAGCGCAATTTGAATATATAGATTCAGAAAGTAAATTAAATTGAAAATATTTTTTTTATATCTAATTAATTGAAAAAGTTAACTATAAAATGGATGAATGTTAATTATCAAATAGCAATTATCCATTTTTTGGGCTTTTGTCATTCGCTATTTTTTTTTATAGGCTTTATTAATAAAATAATAGAGATAATTTAATAGCCATTTAAAGTATTTTTTCTTATTAAACATATGCTTCGCAGCATATCTATATTGGTTAGATGTTGATGCTGCCATGAGCGGGGTAGTTTTCCAAGGAGAATTTTCTTTTATTGTGATAAAGAGATGGGTACTTGGGTATTCTGACCAATTATTCCATGGTTTTGTCGGGCCAATATAATGAATGAATTTTACATTATCAATTACAGGAAATAATGTTTTATTTTTTAACTCGTAATTAATACTAAATTGGGTATTAAATTTTTTATCTAAAAATAAAACTTGATTTACCAGCGATATATTCAATGCATCTTGATCATAAAATATAAACTTTGCTTTTGTCTTGTCATCAAGTAATATATTTATTGTTTTCTCAGTTATCTTATTTTTGTGCCATTTATCAGTATCAATTAGCATAACACCTGAGTTAAAGTAACCATTAGCTATTTCTGGTGTTGCTAACATTTCAGCCCGTTTTTTCCACAGGTATTGGTCGCGATCAGCGACAGCAGCAATAATATGCTGGTTTAAATTGATGTCGAATAATTCTGATATATCACCCGAACAAATAATGTCTGAATCTAAATATAATATTTTATTGGTTTTATTATGAAAATAATTTGCAATGATAAAGCGAAAATAGATTGCATTAGACCATAATTTATTTGTTGGTAATTTTTTTAACTGTAGCGTATCAATGAGAAATATTGTTATTTTTGTATTATAAGATTTTGTTAGTTGATCATATTTTTTTAGTTCGCATTCAGAAATCATATCAGTGAAGATATAGAAGTGAAAGGTATAATTTTTATTAAAATGTAGCACCGAACAGATTGAAATCGCTGTGCCAAGGGAGAAATTCATATCTGCGCCGTAAGCAATATGATATTGGCAATTTTTTGCCGCAGCAGATGAGAATTCATAGCTTGTTAGTATGATCTCCTTACTATTGAAATACATTAAGTTTCCTTTTGGCAAAGAAGTATTAATTTTATTGTAAACAGTTACTGATTTTAGCGTTAGTGGAAAGAAAAAACCATCACTATCATTATTATACTTTATAAAAATTGATCAATAAAAATTATATTTTTAGAAATGAATAAAAACTTATACCTTGTTGAAAGTAAAGATAATATATTGTAATGGTTATATGATTTAAAATAATTTTTTATCTGTTTGAAATCAGTTTGTTACGTCAAATTAAGTATTTTTTTTAAATAATATAAATTAGTCTCTCATTTTATTTTTATGATAATTAATATCATGATAGGTAAATATAGTGATTAAATTAATATTATTTTGTATGCATTTAATTAATTAAATTTATTGTTTAATAATTTATTACACATGATAAATAACATTTTTAATTAAGTTTCAACATAATAAATTGTTTTAATTTTTTTTTAAAAATTATTATGCTAGTTTTGTAATGAATACTAGAATAAATCATGCTGATTGCGGTTTAGTTTTGAAAGTAAAAAATAGTCGTAAAATAAAATTGATTAGTTATAATTTATGTTAAAATATTATTAAATATAAAGTTTTGGTGGCGTCAATGAATAAATCTTGCCCTATTTTTATTATTTCTTTAAAAAAGGATACAGATAGAAGAACACAAATTAGTAATGCATTGTCGTCACAAGCTTTACCTTTTACGATGGTTGACGCCATTGAAGGGAGTAAATTGACTAAAGATGACATGCCTTGGTTTAAATCGCCTAATTCTAGCAAATTTGAAGTGAAGGCAAGTGGGGTGAATGAAATTGCCTGTAGTTTGAGCCATCAATCAATTCATCAATATATTATAAAAAAGGATATCGAATGGGCTTTGATTCTCGAGGACGATGTTATTATTGATAAAAAATTAGCCTGTTTAATCAAATCATTGGAGCAGGGTAAAAGTGATTTATTAAAAAAAGATTATGTTTATCTGCTCGGTGGTCAAGAAGGGCTGAGCTCAAGAAAACGAATTTCGTTAAGCTTTTTTAATAAAATAACCATCGCTAATGTGACATTTCGTCTATTAACATATAGCCCAGATAAAATTTTTCGTGCCTGTTGTTACTTAATTCATCGTAGCACCTGTGAAAGAATAATCGCTGAGTTTGCCAGGGAATTTTTTGTTGCTGACTCGTGGGGTTTGTTATATAAAAAACAAGCAGTAAAAGGCTATTATTTAGCCGAAATTATAAAGCATCCGATAGTCACCGTTGAAAATAGTAATTTGGAGGCGGATAGAAGAAAGTATAGTAATAAGGCCGAGAGACGGAAGCGAGGTAGTTTTGAGTCTATTTTTGCTTCTATTTTGCTACAAATTAGGCGTTTTTTACGTTCATTAATTTTTTGGCAAAAATAGTGTTTATATCTTTTTGGGACGTTGCAAGCTAATATTGTTTTTAATACGGATTAATCATAATGATTAATCCGCTAAATGCTTTTACGCTAGAATTTTTTTAAGAGATAAATTCACTCTTTCAATATAGCTATTTTCATAAAAATCTAAGATAGAGTTTTTTATGTTCATCTGTGAGGGTAAGGTTTTATTATTAACGATAGCTTGTAATATATTAACAAAATATGGCATATCATTAACGGGAAATAATTTTCCATTAATATTATTTTTAATAATATCTTCCGGTCCCGTTGGACAATCTGAACTTATTGCATAAATACCGTAGGATATGGCTTCAAGAAGAACCATACCCAGTTTTTCTATGCTGGAAGTCAGGAGTAGAGCGGAAACTGTTTTTATATTATCGTGTATATAAAACCATGGATCTGGCTGCCAGCCATGCCAGTTAATTTTTTTTTCAATATTTAGTTTTTTCGCTAGCTGTTTTAATTGATTGATTTCATTTTGTTCGCCACTACCGACAATATCCAATTGCCAATCACCGCTAATATTTGCCAGGCTAGTAAAAAGAAACGCGAGTTGTTTTTGCCCATCAAAGAATATCCGACCTAAATAAAGAAAGGAGGTTTTATTTTTAGGGCGCGGGATGACAAAATCGTGTTTTTTTATTGGATTAAATAAGGTGAAAATATGACTTTCATCGACGCCGAGGGCAATTAATTGTCTCGTTATACCCGTGCTTATGGCGTAATAGTAATCTGCTTTTAAAAGATATTCTTTTTTATAGCTTCCAACAATGGAAAAGTGTGGCCAGCAAATTAGCGGTATTTTTCTACCTAAGATAAGTTTTCTACTGATGTTTGAGTTATAACAGGCAATTGCATCCAAGGTGATAATTGCGTTGATTTTCTGCTCAATAAGTAATTGTCGCAGTTGCCAAGCATAATGAATACGACGTAGCTTGCCGTTTCTAATGCGAGAATAGAGTCGTGTATATTTTATATTGTCTAACCAATCATCATTTGGTTGAGTCTGTTTATCATTAAAAAAAAAAGCTGACAGTTATATCTGGTCGCCGTTGTTTTAATAACCTGATAAAATCACGACAAACGGTTTCCATACCGCCAAAGCCACTAATGTTGTAGCTAGTTATCAAAATTTTGCTTGGCATCATCTATTAGTCTCATTAAATTTTAGGTTAAATTATGCCTGTTAATTTCGCCTACTATAAAGAAAATACTTTGTCATTTATCAAATAGTTCAGATAGTGTTTTTGATTATTGGAAAATATAACTAGCTAGCTAATAATCGATAAAACGCAATAATTTTATCGCCGTTATTTGGCAAACTAGTGCCTATTACTGCAAATTTGATAAATACCCATCATTGATTTAAATCATAATCTATTTTGTCATTATTTTTTAACATAAAACAATAACGATAATTTGCTGTTATTTTACTATTGGGTAATGTCAATGACTAAAAATAAAACAACACATTTGGTGCAAATGAATCGGCGGGAATTTTTGCAAACTTCAGCGACGATTGCCAGTGTTGCAGCCATTGCTGGCAGCATAACACTTCCTTTCTCTGTTCAGGCCAAATCGACCGGTATTATGCATGATGAAACAGACGAAATAATTAAATATAGCGCTTGCTTGGTTAATTGTGGTAGCCGTTGTACACTCAAAGTACATGTGAAGGATAATATTATTCAACGTATTTCAAATGAAACCTTCTATGATGATAGCAAATTTGGCGAACATCAGATTAGGCCTTGTTTGCGTGGCCGCTCAGTTCGTTGGAAAACCTATAATCCAGATCGGTTAAAATATCCCATGCTACGGGTGGGTAAACGAGGTGAAGGTAAATTCAAAAAGATTAGTTGGGATGAAGCTACAACACTTATTGCGCAGAAGTTAAAGGAAACGATTGAGAAATATGGTAACGAAGCTATCTATTATCAATATGGTACCGGTTCAACTGGAGCAAATTTACATGGCCGTACCGCTTGCAAACGTTTGTTAGCACTTATTGGCGGCTTTCTGGGAGATTATGGTACCTATTCTTATGCTCAATTAACTGAAATTACCCCATTTGTTTATGGTAGTGCTGAAGAAAGTTTATTAAGTGAAATTGCGCATTCTGATTTAGTTGTCATGTTTGGCCATAATTTAGCAGAAACGCGCATGTCTGGAGGTGGTCAGTTTTATGAAACTTTAAATGCGCTGCAAAAAAGCCAAGCAAAAGTCATTATTATTGACCCACGTAATACCGATAGTGTTACCACATTAGGCGCTGAATGGATTCCTATTTATCCTGGCACTGACGCAGCATTAGTCGCAGCGTTGGGTTATGTCATGATTCATGAAGGACTAACAGATGAAGCTTTTCTTGCAAAATATTGTATAGGCTGGGATAAAACGACGTTACCGTCATCGGCGTTACCGAATGCGGCTTATAAAGATTATATTTTAGGTAATGGGGCAGATGGTATTGCTAAAACACCGGAATGGGCAAGTCAACTAACCGGTATTTCAAGTCAACGTATTATTCAGTTAGCGCGTGAAATTGCTAATGCAAAAGCGGCATGGATTTCACAAGGCTGGGGACTACAACGTACGGCGAATGGTGAGCAAGCCTGCCGTTCAATTATGATGCTACCATTGATGAGTGGTCATATCGGTCGTCCAGGTACTAATACCGGGCTTTGGGGTGGTAGCGTTACTTATCCTGTTGCTAGTTTTTCGCTACCCAATCCAGTAAAAACAACCATCCCGACATTTATGTGGAGTGAAGCTATAGTTCGAGGTACTGAATTAACGGCTAAAAACGCCGGTATCAGAGGTAAAGATAAATTAGATATTGGTATTAAATTTTTGTGGTGTTATTCCAGTAATGTAATTGGTAATCAGCATGCAGATTTAAATAAAACGCATCAAATTCTTACTGACGAATCCAAATGTGAGTTTATCTTGGTATGGGATAATCATAATACTGCTTCAGCCAAATATGCGGATTTGTTGCTGCCCGATGTTACCCCGGTGGAAACAGATGATTTAATCAATAACTCATATGCAAGTGGTAGCTATCATTACTTAGTGCGCTTACAACAGGCTATTAAACCACTATGGCAAAATCGGCCATGTTATGATGTGTTAGCCGAGATTGCTGAAAAATTAGGTGTTGCTGCTGAATTTACCGCAGGACGTACTTATCAACAGTGGATCGAATACTGTTATAATAAAACTCGTAAAACTATGCCACATTTACCACCTTTTGAGCAAACTGATGATCAAGGGATTATTGATCGGCGATTAGCCGATAGTGATAAACAAATTGCCCTTAAAGATTTTCGTCAAGATCCAGATAAATATCCACTAAAAACCCCGTCAGGAAAAATTGAGATCTACTCTGAGCAGTTAAATAAAATAGCGCAAGAATGGCAATTACCTGACGGTGATCGTATTCCCGCTATACCTGAATATTGCGCTAATCGTGAAGGTGTTGAAAATGTAGCCCGCAAAAAACAATATCCCTTACTGATGACCGGGTTTCATAACAAAGGTCATGTTCATTCAAGCTATTACAGTGTTGCAATGTTACGTGAAGCTATTCCTCATCAGTTTTGGATTAATCCAATTGATGCAAAGATGAGAGGTTTGAAACAGGGTGATATAGCCGAAATTTATAATGATCGCGGTCGCATATATATTAAAACTAAAATTACTAATCGGGTTTTACCAGGTGTAATTGCTGTTCCACAAGGTGCCTGGCGCAATGTTAATAAGCAAGGAATTGATGTGGGAGGGTGTATTAATACACTAACGTCACTACATCCTTCTCCCTTTGCTAAAGGTACCCCACAACATACCAATTTAGTTGAAGTTAAATGCGCATAAGGATTTTATTTATGAAACAGTATGGTTTTTTCTTTGACTCGACTAAGTGCACGGGTTGTAAAACATGTCAGGTTAGTTGCAAGGATGAAAAAGATCTGACATTAGGCCCTAAATTTCGTCGGATTTATGAGTATGGCGGGGGTAATTGGCAACAACAAGATGGTATTTGGAAACAGAATATTTATAACTATTATTTATCAATTGCTTGCAATCATTGTGATTCACCAACTTGTGTTGCGGGTTGTCCAACAGGTGCGATGCATAAACGACCAGAAGATGGGTTAGTGGTAGTAAATCAAGATGTGTGTGTGGGGTGTCGTTATTGTGAACTTCGTTGCCCTTATGGTGCTCCTCAATTTGATGTTAGTAAAAAGTTGATGAGTAAATGTGATGGCTGTTACCAACGCGTTGCTAAAGGTATGAAGCCTGTGTGTGTTGATTCATGTCCCCAACGAGCGCTGGATTTTGATGAAATAACTTTATTACGTGAGCGACATGGCCACGAAAATGGCATTGCCCCGATGCCTGATCCTAGTTTGACTCGACCGAATATTGTGATCAAACCCCATAGAGATGCTAAACCATTTAATGATCAAAGTGGCAAATTACAAAATCTTCCGGAGGTTAAATATGCATGAACTCCCACTGGTTTTTTTTACGGTATTGGGTCAGTCAGCAGCAGGATTATTTTTTGTTGCCTATTTGAGTAATAAACTTAACCTAATTAATAACAATCAACACAATGTTGCTAATTTGCTTGCTATGGTAGTCATGTTTTTTGGATTAGCTATTGGTGGTTTACATGTTGGGCAACCAATACGTTTTTTTAATATGCTGTTGGGAATTGGTCGTTCGCCGATGAGCAATGAAGCTTTTTTTAGCGGTATTTTCATGGCATTGGCAGTTGGGACGGTAGTTTTTTCCTTTTTTGAAAAATTTACTAAATTGAAACAAATTTGTAATTTAGCTGGGGTTGTTGCTGGCTTAGTCTTTGTTTGGTCAATTCCACAAGTTTATTGTATTGATAGCGTAGCTAATTGGAACACACATTATACTGCATTACAAATGTGGATGACTTGCTTTATCGGTGGTGGAGCATTAGCGACTTTAATTGGAGCACATAAATTAGGGGCATTGTTTTTTATTATTGGCGCAATGGTTATTTTGGCTACTAAAGCCGAATATATTAGTTTACTTAACGCCAAAGCGATTGATCAAACTTGGTTTTGGGGAATACAGTTAGTTATACTTGGTTTATCGTTATTTGTGATGGCAGCGGTAGTATTGCAAGATAATGTACCGCGCACGACTTTAGTTGCATGTACCGTTATTATTTTTGTAGCTGAACTTTCCGGCCGTATCGCATTTTATAATTTATGGGAAATTACTATGTAAGATATGTTTTATTATTTACTCTGTAAAACTTTTTTACAGAGTGATTTGCTTTCAATATCAATTAATTAATTGATTATTTTACTAATAAATTACATATTATTTTGGCTTGGAAATACAATTTATGTTATTAAATACTTCAATTTTGCGTATTCTCGGGGCATGCTTTTATTATTCTCCAGATTCACCCGCAGTAAAATCATTAATTCCTGTAATGCCTTTTTTGGTTGAATTGTTTCCATGGCCAGATAGGCAGCAAATTAAACAATTAACAAAAGACATAGCAAAGCAAGATTTTGAATTATTATATTATGATTTTTCTATTTTATTTGAAGGGCAAGGTAATATGCCAGCACCGCCTTGGGGATCAGTTTATTTAGATCCCGAAAAAATTGTAATGGGAATTTCAACTCAAGCATATCAACACTTTCTATCTTTACATTCTATATCTCTAGAAAGTGATCAGAATGAACCAGCAGATCAATTTGGACTTATGTTATTGGCGGCAGTTTGTTTATTAGAAACAAATAAAAAAATTATAGCAATTGAATTAATAGAGCAGCATTTACTACCTTGGGCATATCGTTATTTATCTTTAATACAAATGACAAAGTTAGAACACATTTTTTATCAAAATATTGCGGTGATTTCAGAGACATATTTAAAAACAATTGAACAACAACTTAATTTAAAGGTTCCCACAAGACAATTGTTTTATTAATGTAGTCAATAGAGCATATGTTGAAAACATATACTCTACTTTTTATTTATAAACTAAAAACTTAAACCCGATTTTTTTAAAAATAATTTTTCTTCAGGCGTAGAAATTCTATTAAGAATTTTATTTCTATGTGGATAGCGGCCAAAATGATCAATAATTTCTTTATGCCGCATTTCAAATTCAAGTGTTATTTTATCATTTAATGCAGTAAAAAGAGGAACTGCTTGTTGATGAATAAAAGGTGATTCTGAATGCATGAATGGCATTAAAATGAATTTTCGTTGTGTTGTTGGTAAGTTCTTGTAATCTGGTTGTTTAATTGCCTCTTGAGCTAACATTAATGCCATATTGTCTTGTGAAAATGCTTTTACTGTATCACGCCAAATATTACGAGAAAACTGATCAAGCACGATAATTTCAGCTAATCTACCCTTTATTGAACAGCGCCAATGTGCAAGTTCACCACGGCTAGCTTTCTCAGTAGTGAGTTTAAATCTATCCCGAATGATAGCGTCAAATTGTGGCTTTTTTTCGAACCATTGTTTATTGGTAGATTCTTTAAACCAAAAATCAAAAACTTCTTGCCATTCATTATGCATTATATTTATCTCTTTAGGTTAGCAACTTTACCGCTGTAGACCATCTATAATTCTGAATAGGTAAAAATGAAATGAAGATGAAAATATAATATAGCTACTTTATAAGAAAAATTCTGTTAAATGAAGCAAATTATTATATAAAATTATTTGATATGTAATGATACTGTTATCTTATATTTTAGATTAGTATGGATAAAACGAATAAGGTTATTATTTTAAATTATATTGAATTTGGAAATGTTAATTTTTTAAAATATTAATTATTATTTTTTATATGTTAGTGATGTCAGTTTTTTATAAATAATAGACTATGTTATTTTTTTTATAAATATATAGTGGTATGATTTCAATTTAAATTATTTAATTAAAAAATCAAACACTCTACTTAAAATAAAAAATAAGGCTAATAAAAAGAAAATGGCCTTATTTGTATATTTAAATTAACCATGTAGGCATTTGCTCATAAATATTTTCCGTTCACCTTCTTTAAATTTTATTTTTCCAGCTTCGGCATTACACTTGATCATTTTCTCATTTTGAGAGTTACTTTTTTTAGACGGTTTACTGCTAAGACAAGATTGCATAAAGGATTTTCTTTTATGACCCTCTAATGATTTTTTCTTAGCTTGAATATTGCAATCCTTCATTTTAATTTGTTGAGATGACATGGTTTTTTTCGTCGTTTTTTCGGCAGCTAAAACCGGGTTTACAAGTAAAACGCCTATTAATGTAACAAAAAATATTTTCAATTTCATAATAAAACTCCGAATTTGCAAGATATCACTACAACAATAGCAGCAAATCATGATTTGTGGAGAAAATAGTTATTAAATAATTAGAATAATCTTTTCTATGAGGTACTTTCTGCTTTTTGTTAGGCTAAATTATCATGCTTCTTTGTTTGTATAAGCTGGAGTATTGGCAGATATAATAGTTATAGTAATGTAAGATTTAGCTACTTCTATATTTGACTGCTTGACTCTAACTTTTTAAATTCCTGTATTATCGATTCGGCTATATAGAGTGATTTGATTTCCGTTAGCACATCACATTCTCTAGCTAATTGTTCAACATGACTATTTTTATTTCTGGCTAAATAATTATTATAAAAAAGATTAACCTCTTTAAGTTGTATATACAAAGTATTATTTTTAGGATACTCACCAGCAAAAGATTTCTCACATAGGATTAGCGCACAGCGTGCATTTGCTATTGCAAATACTGTATCTTCTGGCAAATTTTTTGTTTTTAACTCATCGACAATGGAATAATATTCTGCATTATTCTTATCAGCGGGAGGTTCAACCTTTTCATAGGCTAATTGATGGGCAAAGTTATATAAACAACAATACCAGACATAATTTCTATTTTCTTCCGTTATTTTTTGTAATTGCTGCTCATCTGATGATAATAAACATAAATTAGAATTAAAAAATTTATTATTATTTTCAAGTATTTCTTGAGAAAGACCAAGACTTTCCCAATCAGTATCACCATATTTCATAGCAACCATACCAAATTTTACTTTTAGTATTTGTAATTCTTTTATAAAAGTGTGGTTAATATTTTTATATGATTTGATATGTTTATCATGTAAGCTTTCAATTTCATTAATTAACCCCATAATTTTACTGTTAAAATCTATTTTTTGTTTCAATGGTATATCGTTTGAATAAGTAATTATTTCATCAAATTCTAATAATTGATTATTAAAATTGTCAGTATTATATTCGTTATTGCTTAGTTTCTCAGATGAATATGCTGGCAAAACAGTTAATGGGGATATACGCATATTAATTTTCTCAAGAATATAAATTAAATAGAAAATTTTGCTAATGACTTTATTAGTTTTGCTAGTTAGAATTTTTATTTTTTAAAGATATTTGCTTCAGTGATGAACAGATTATTTTTTTATCAGCGTCTTTAAGATTATGTAGCTGGATTTTATTTATATATAAACAGATCTGATTTTTTATTTGGCCGTTTCTTTTTAATTCATTAGCAATTAATAGTAAGATGTCATCACTTAATTTACTAATTTTTAAACGAATGTCCTTCAAGTCATCATATTGATTTATAGTTTCTGGCATGGATAGCCAATCTGCCTTATAACGATACTGAATTGCTTTAGCTGCATTTATTTGGGATATCATAAAAGGCTCTATTGATTTTTTATCCAAGCCTAAAGTTTCTGCTTTATTAATAGAATTTAAAATAACTTTATTTTCTTGTGTATGATCTTCTACCGAAAGGTGTTTTTCAAATTTATACTTAGCAACATATTTCATATAAGAGAGACGTTGTTCAATCAGAACAGCGATTTTTTGGTATTGATGAGCCGTCGCTGTAAATGAAATGAAAAAAAGCGTAGATAAGGAGTACTTCAATATAACTGCACAGGGTTTATAGCGCTTAAGGTTATTAATCATAATGCATCCGGATGCTTATATTGTCAAAATAACCTAAATGTATCAATAAATTAAATAATATTCAACAATATTAGATACATTAATTTAATTCTTCATAAAGTCTTTTTTTCTTTCAATGGTACGCTTTAGTATTTCTAGATAATCGGGCGTTTCTGTTGCAAATGATGTTTTAATATTATCACACGCTATATTAATTATTTCCGGTTCAGCTGTTTCAGGATTTCCTGACTGAAAAGGGGGTTGTGGATCATATTGGGTAAGTAGTTGCATTACTTTGGCATCGGTTTCTGATTTTATCATTGATAATATATGTAGCCCAAAATCAATACCAGCGGTTACGCCTCCACCTGTAATTCTATTTCTATCAATGGTAATTCGTTCGTTTGAAACAGTAGCACCTAACTTAGCTAAAAACTCATTACAACTCCAGTGTGTTGAAGATTTATAGTTATCTAAAAGATTTACTGCGGCCAAAAACATAGAACCATTACATACACTAGTAATATACTTAGCATTCTGTCCAACCTTATGTATCCATTCTAACATTTTAATATCTTTAAGTGCGGGAAATGGATTATGTGAACCGGTAATGCATAATATATCGACAGCATCTAATTCATCAAAAGTTGTGGTAGGTGTAAGCGTTAGACAATTAATTTCTGTTGAGATAGGTTGTTTATTATGCCAAACATATTCTATAGTAAACCCTTGATTTTGCAATAGAGTGGCAGGCCCTATAATATCTAATGGTGTCATTCCAGGGAAAAGGACAAATGCAAAAATTAAATTTTTTTTCTCGCTAGTAATTTTTTCTTTATTCATCTTATGGCCTATTTAATTCCATTAAAAAGTTAAATGCTAAGTTACTATTATGATGTAGTTAACTTATTTTCTTACTATTAATCTTAAATAGTTTGTCTTATTAATAGCAAAAAAATATAACTGAATGATATTAATAATAGCTTTTTTTACCGATTGAAACTGATCGAATATCCAATGTTAAATATTATGGTTTATTATAGAAATAATTATTAGTAATACCTTTTTTATTAAAAAGAGTATTACTATTTATCTATTATTTTCGTAATATTATTAAATTATCCGTTTATTGTAATATCCAATAGAATATTTTTACATAAACGATCTGCAGAACCACTTTCATCACTGCCATGAAGCGCAATAATCCCCTTAAATGTTCCTTTACCAATTAAATGCAGATTATCCTCGGGGTAATAACAGATTCTTAAATATGATGGTCCTTTAAAGTCATAATTACATTTTACATTAATTCTGCTTGGTGAATAGATCAAAGGGTAAGGCTCACTTTCGGTTACTGATTTAATCCGATATGCCTGGAAAGTAACTAGCTCTTTTTCACCTTTTTCATTAATGACTTGTGTTTTTAAAATTGAGTAACCATCACTAATTTCACCAACATTTTCTGGTCCTTGCCCATGGCGTAGAGTATAAAATGATAAATTAGGATTGGTTTCGGTAAATGGGTGTAGAATAGTATTAGCTTGTTTGGCATCAAATATTAATGGCATGCAATCTGCATTGTTAACATCAAATGGTATTTCGAAGACATCGTAGTTATAGCTTAAGATGCGAGTAATGTAATTGTTGACAATTTCACCATCTCGTTCTATTCGAGCAACAAACCAGCTTTTAATAACAGTTTCTTGTGGATGTTGGTAAGGAATAAATCTCAGCGTTACTTCACCAATTAACGCAGGATCATTAAGATGGCTTACCTGGTGATTAGACATAATTGCCAAGACTTTATATTTTACTGGCATTGTTTTTCTGGTTGTAAGATCCAATCCAGCCATTTCGACAATAGAGTAGCCATCATGGTTTTCAACAAGAATGGTATCAAAAGGAATTAATTGTTCTTTATCACCTAATATCACTTTAATTTCAGCATTATCGACCGGTGTTGCTTCAATATTATGTGACACAATATTATCTTGTGCTTTGATATGAATATTACTATCAGAAATAAAATCTTTGAGCTTATCAATAAGGTATGGTGATGAAATGCCATGTTGGGTAAATAAAAGACGTCCCCATAAAATTCCTAATATATTGTGTGTTTCGCGACCAATTAGAGGAGCGCCTGAGGATCCTGGTTCCATATCTCCTAGAATGAATAAATCACCATACTCTGGCTGAGTGGTTATTGATGCAAAAGGATGCATAGAACTCACCAGCCGGGCACTGATTTGTAACGGTTTTGCTCCACCATGTTGCGGAATATAAATATTTTCGTGCTCGTCATTTATAGTTTCTTGAAGCTTTAGACCACCAAATAAAGTTTTAACGTGAGCATTTTGATAATCAAAATCCGTGATAGTAAATAAGGCATAATCCTCAACCCCACCAATTTCTTTGCCATAGGTTAATACCTTATCGACATCAAAATTGATAATATCAGTAATCGGTGATGAAAAATCGTTAGTAATATTGTGCCAGTTAACCCACATTTCGCTGGAATTTATTGCTTCTGGATCAATTTGGCTATTGGGGCCTAAAGCAACATGGCGATTTGTTAATACGTGATTAGCCGAACCTATAAATGAGCAACTTCCACCATAACCATTAAATGCAGCAAAATGGACAGCGCGAACTGGATTAAAAAAAGGTGTATTTTTATACCACATGTAAGGTTGCCGCCCATCATGACTATCTTCAACGATTTGCGTTAGATCTTGAGGAAGTGCTTCATAATAAGTAAGCTCTGCTATTTGATTTTCATTATAGTAATAATTTTTGGGTAAAATAACTTTGATATCGATACAATTAGTATAAAAAGTTACATCCAGCGTAGCCCCTTTATTTAGTGGAAATATACGTGTATGTTGTCTCTTACGATCAGTAATTTATATATATGAACCAGATGGCATATTGGCTAAACTAAACATCAATCGGATAAATTCAACATTAACTTCTTCAATAACAAAAGTTCTAATTAAGGAGCTTTGGTTGTCTTGCATAAAGTTATGATTGACATGTATTATTTTACTATTATCTGCATATTTTTTTATATTCATTTTTTCCTACTTATGTCTAATTTACTACTTGTTAATATGATCCAAAAAATGATTAAGGATCTTAATATTTGTTCAGAATAAAATGAAACTAATTTTACTTAATATTATTAAATATATAAAATTAAATTTTTTATATTATAAGTTTTATTTTTTTATTTTATCTTTTTTACTTATTAATTTTAATAAATGAATATAATAGATTGTATATTTTATGATTTATAATACATTATTAATATTAAGTAGGAATGATATTAACAACTACAATTTCTTTCCATTATTTAAATGCAATAGTTTAATAATTATTATCTTTAAAGCACATAATATAATAAAGTTAACATTGTATTTAAATAATATTATCTATTTAGTAAATAAGCTGTGAATATAATAATTTAGTTATCAGAATGATAGAGTTGATATCACTAAAAGTAGAATATTATTTCAAAACTACCCTTAGTGGTATTTATAGTAAAAGGAAAACATAGCTAGTAATAATTAAGTGTTTATAATTATGGTAGTTATAAAAGTAAATTATTTTTTATCAATCTTAAAATTGAAAACTTTTTGGTATAGTAATTTTAATCCTGTACCACCCATAGATCCGAGTAAACCTGCGACTACTAGTGCAATATAATCACTAGAGCCATATTCCATAGCTAATAAACCGCCAATAAATCCAGTAAAGCAAGATATAATCATTTCAAATATCATCGCTATCCATCGTCGTTTTGATTTCTTTTTTTCCGTATTTAGTATATATCTAGTAGCACCTCCCCATGCAGAAAACAAACCTATAAGACACCATAAAAGAACATCATTTTCTTTAGGCATATGGGTATAACCCCCAGATTCTAGATTTACTTTTTAAACAATTTCATTGAAACAAAAATAAGACAAATATTAAACTTTATTGTTACAATCATTATGATTACCATAATGCTATGCTCATTATTTTATTTTACAAATATACTATTTGGAAAGATATAATTGATTTTTTTTAATAAAAGAGATAAAGATGACTTTAAAATTTTCCATAATTAGTAATAATATTTAGATACTATTAGGAACTAAAATTCATTAAATGAAATAAAATTTATGTTAATTAAACCTGTTATTGCTGTAAAATGAATTTAGTTAATTTAGTCTTTAAAAAATTATTATCAAAATTTTGAACATTAGCTCAATAAAAAAGTATAGTTTTGTATTCTTTATTGATATAAGTATAACTATATTAGTTTATTTATATTTTATCAGGAGGAGGGAGCTATGAAGTCGTATATAGTTATCAATAGCGTTGGTAGGACGGTTGAAGTAGAAGATGAAGTTGTGAAATTAACCCCTAAAGAATTTCTTATGCTTGAAGTTATCCTCAATTTTTCTCATGGCAAGGATACGATGGATTTAGAACACCTTATTCAATATGTGTGGATGGATAGATATAGGAGTATTACAGCAAATAACGTTAGCCAATTGTTTTCTAGAGTACGAAAAAAACTTTACAATGTTAGTGGCTATCTTGATTTGAAAAGAATGCCCAACGGGATGATTTGTGCAATTATAAAAGATTGTACAGAAATATTATGGAATTAAAAGCCCCCTAAAAGATATCTTCTTATTAGTCATATCTACAATTATTTAAAAAAATTACAAATTAAATTATAATTTATCTCAAATTATTATCTAAAATTAAAATAGTAGAATTTTATAGTATATAATTCAAATCGCCTTATTACACCAGGGAAATCACGGTAGCTTAAATGTATCTAAGATTGATTATATTTTGTTTTTATTAAAAAACACAAACGTTAAATAAAGTATGAAAATTACATCATTATGTTAATTAAATGTTTTTTATTTATATATTCAATTTGGCAAAATAGTCTATTATTGCTTAAGTTTGAAATTTATTAACTATTTATAGTGTAAAAGATTTTTAAAATATAAAATTAAACTAACAATGAATTAAATAAATTATCAAATAGCATTGTTAATTTATCAAATAATTTAACTAAGACGATAGAATTATTAATGCCAAATTCAACAGTAAAGTTATAATTATCGATTTATATGCTAATCAATATGTTTATAGTTTTCAGTTATATTTTTTAGATAGTGAAAGTAAGTGTTATATATTAATTTTTAAGTGGGGTATTTCGCGACAAAATGAATTGCTAAAGTTAAATATTTATTATGTTTGAAGTGTTTATGATACTAGATTATGTATAGCAAATGTTTTAAATATATTTCTCAATCGAAAATTAAATAAAGGGTAAATAATAAAAAATTTTACAATAAGATTAGTTGAATATTAAATCGTTGTTGTGACTTTGCATTTCAAACAAAGGGCATTAGTACTAACAACAAGATTGCTGCACCCATTTTTTCTGATTTTTTATAAAATAATTTTTAAATGAAACCATTTTTTTCTTTTTAAAATTAAGCTTGATTGTGAAAACAATAGATTACTTAATCCTATATCAGGCTTTAATTAGCTATTTATTATTCAATTTTGATTTAATAAAATGTATATTAAATGCATATTTATATTCATTACATTAAATTTTTATATAATTAAATCATTTTATTTATAAATAGTTTTTGTTAATAAGTATTAGATATCCAATTTATTATCTATTGTTGTCTATATAAATTTTTTATTGAAATTGATGAAAATAAAAATTCTTACATAATTTATTATATTTAAAGATTGAAGGATAATATAATCTAATAAGAGTGTTAATTTTTTGTTTATAAAAATTGATTTTATAATCACATTATCAGTAAATGAAGTCGTTATTAATAACCATTTCATTATGAAATACTATTCTTATGTTAAAGCAAGATAATAACATGTGATACCGACTAGTTTTGTTTATTGTCAATGAGTGTTATTGATAGATAAATTATTTAATTTTATAAAGCACAATGAGTTAACTTTTAATTTGAGGGACTTTTTTGATAAGTAATAATATTATGTTTAAGTTTTATAAAATTAGTTGTGTTTAGGTTATTTAATTAAAATATAAAATTAATAAAATATATATAATGAGAATGGTTTTTATTACATATTTAATGTTAAATAAAAAAAGAGCTAGAGTGGCGAGTAAAAGCAATAAATTCATTTGCTATGATATAAAAAAACTATTGGTTTCATCTAATAAGTCAAGTAAGGTTGCATAAATTATTCTGTTTACTATATAAAACATTAGGGAAATTTATGATTTATAATTCGTTATCAATTGCCGGAACAGATCCAACAGGCGGGGCAGGTATTAATGCTGATTTGAAAGTATTTTCAGCATTAGGAAATTATGGTGCAGCTGTGATAACAGCATTAGTCGCGCAAAATACTTGCTCAGTACAGTCAATTCATAATCTTCCTGGTGAAATTGTTGCTTCACAACTTGAATCAGTATTGACCGACGTTCATATTGATAGTGTGAAAATTGGTATGTTATCAAATACTACAAATATATGCATAGTAGCAGCCGCATTACAAAAATATTCATTATCTTTTACGGTGCTTGATACCGTTATGCTAGCAAAAAGTGGGGTACCATTATTAAATACTGATGCGATTGATATTCTTATCAATATGTTGTTACCTAAAGTGTCACTTATCACGCCGAATTTACCGGAGGCTGCAGTACTTCTTAATTGCACTGTGGCTAAAAGTGAACAGGAGATGGTATCTCAGGGAAGAAAACTTTTATCATTTGGTTGCCAAGCTGTACTTATGAAGGGTGGACATCTTAATAATAAAGAAAGTCCAGATTGGCTTGTTACCCATAGTGGTGAATGGCGATATTCATTACCTAAAGTAAAAACAAGACATACTCATGGTACCGGTTGTACATTATCTGCAGCGTTGGCGGCACTGCGCCCTTGTTTTAACAACTGGCATGATACAATTATTGCAGCAAAAAATTATGTGCAAAATTCTTTAATACATGCCAATAGATTAAATGTCGGAAAAGGTGCTGGGCCAGTGCACCATTTTTATACATGGTGGTAATTTTTTATCCAGTAAAATAATTGTTAGTGATACTATAATTTTTATAAATTGAATATTGATTTGATAATTTGTATTTATTTGTTATCTAGTGTATTTATAATAAAATCATTAATTAAAGTAATAATTATTATTGTTAATGGTATTTAATAATAAAAATAATCTATTCCATAAACTTGATTGTAGTTTAAAGTCCTAAATAGATTTCTAATAGGACTTTTGAGTAGAGATTATAAGTTTGATATATTATTTATTGAAAATGCGTTTATCTGTTTGATGCATCAATTGGCTAGTAATTGTGCCAGCAACCATTGAGCCATTAACATTTAATGCAGTTCTTCCCATATCAATAAGTGGTTCAATGGAAATAAGTAACGCCACTAAAGTTATAGGTAACCCCATCGCGGGTAAAACCATTAAAGCAGCAAAAGTTGCTCCTCCACCAACGCCAGCAACTCCGGCAGAACTAATAGTAACAATACCAACAAGAGAAGCGATCCATATAGGATCCAGCGGATTGATTCCAACTGTTGGGGCAACCATTACAGCCAGCATTGCAGGGTAAATACCTGCGCATCCATTTTGACCAATTGTTGTACCGAAGGATGCTGAAAAATTAGCGATTGATTCAGGAATACCCAATTGTTGAGTTTGTGTTTCAACGTTTAATGCAATACTGCCAGCACTAGAACGACTAGTGAATGCGAAAATTAATACTGGAATAACTTTTTTAAAAAATTTTATTGGATTAATGCCAGAGAAAGAGAGAAGTATGCCATGGATGATAAACATTAAGGATAATGCTAAATAAGAAGCAATAACAAAACCACCCAACTTAATAATATCTTGAAGGTTTGAATTAGCAACGACTTTAATCATTAAAGCCATTACTCCATATGGTGTAAGCCGTATAACTAAACGAACCAGCTTCATGATCCAGGATTGAAAAATATCAATAGCTGATAATATTTTTTCACCTTTTTGTGGATCAACTTTGGCTAATTGAAGCGCTGCTATACCTAAAAAGCTAGAAAAAATAACAACGCTAATAATAGATGTTGGATTAGCACCTGCCAGATCAGCAAAAGGATTTTTAGGAATAAAAGATAATATTAAATCAGGTATTGTTAAATCAGAAACCTTGTGAATATAGTTGTTTTCTATAATCTCAAGTTGAATAGCTTCATGACTAGTTTGTACTAAACCTTCTGCAGTTAAGCCAAACCAACATGTAACAACGATCCCAATTAGAGCGGCAATGGCTGTTGTAAAAAGAAGGATACCGATCGTAAAAAAACTGATTTTCCCTAATGAAGATGTTCGATGTAAGCGTGCTATAGCATTAAGTATTGATGCAAATACCAACGGCATGATAACCATTTGAAGTAATTTTACATAACCATTGCCAATAATATTGAACCATGATAATGAATCATGCACTATTTGATTATTCGTACCATATGCTAAATGTAAAACAATCCCAAAAACAGTACCGATAAGAAGACCGACAAAGACTTTTTTTGATAGACTCCATCCATTTGCACTTACTTTGGCCAATAACAGCAATAATATGGTAAAGATAAGTATATTAAGAATTACGGGGAAATTCATACCCACTCTCCAGCTCCGGTTTCTTGTTCTAGGTATAAGATACTTTGTCATTGGTGAAGTAAGATAATGAAAAACTTCCAATGAAACTCTTTTCCCTTATATATTATCAGCAATAAAAATAAATTTGTTATAACTAAATGCAATTATATATTCATAATGTTTTAGGGAGAATGTGATAAAATTAAATCGTTTAGTTCATTAACTACATAAGTAATAACGTTTTTTTTCGTTTCTTGCAATAGCGGTTGTAATGGTAATTGAAAATTCGATGGAATTAATATCGCACAAATAGCTAATAAGATGGCGATAGAATGTTCTGCTCTTTGATTAGAATTATTACCTAGTAAAGGAAAACAGAAGGACATTTTTAATGGCCATAGCAAAGGAATCCCTTTTGCGGTTAACATATCCCCAACTAAATGACTGAAATAACCCAATAAAAATGCTTGAACCAGCGCTTCAGAAAGCCAGTAACTATTGGGAAGTTGAGTTGATAATAACATAATGAGCAACCATGCAAGTAAACTATGGGTAAAACCGCGGTGGCCACATAAACGACAAATTGGAACAGAAATAAAACGAAATAAACGTCCTAGATGAGATGATGGATGGTCTATATCGGGTAGCAGAGCGCCAAGTAATGCACCGGCTAATAAATGAAGCCAATCACCATGTGCAAACTCGGGTGTAATTGCTAGTTTATGCACAAGAATCAATGATGATACTGAAAAAAGCAGATGCCCGGTGGCAGTCATAGCAGATAATATCCAACTGTTTATTTATACAGTTTGCAAAGTATAATAGTTTTGGCTTGGTTTGAGTAGTGTAATCGAAAAAAATATCTTATTTATTAAATAATAAGAGTAATTTTTTGTAAGAAAAATGATAATACACCAGTTTGGCAGTATACTGATGTAGCAAATTACTGCCAATCCATGAAATTTAAACGATATGCTTTGTTGTTAATTCAACCAGGCTAGTGAGCTTGAAGTCAGCTAATGTCCAACGTAGATCCGCGAAGTAATCTTTGTGGGGGACAACAATACTACGCATACGTGCAGCTTTAACAGCAATCATGCCATGGAAAGAGTCTTCAAAAGCCACACAATGGGTTGGTTCAATATCTAGCAATTTTGCTGCTTGTAAGTAAACTTCTGGATGGGGTTTACTATAGGGTAATGGCGTTGCTGATACTACGGTTGAAAAGTAATCGCGTATATTAAACATAGTGAGTACTTTTTCTAATATATGCTTTGGTGAAGCTGAAGCTAAACCAATTTTTAAATTATGATCTTGGCATAGTTGAAGTGCATGTTTAACACCCGGTAATAAAGTTCGTTGTTCTTCTATAAGTTCAAGTACACGTTTAACAATTTTTTGTTCAACCTCTTCTAATGAGGTTCCTTGCCAGGGGGCAACTGAGTACCACAGTTGTATAACTTGATCAATACGTAATCCAAGTGTGTCAGGGAGTTGATTGGCAATTGAGGTATTAACGCCAAGTTTACTAAGAATTTCTTTTTCTGCTTGGCTCCAAAGGGGTTCAGAATTAATTAATAACCCATCCATGTCAAAAATAGCAGCTTTGATAGATAGCTTATGAGACATTAAAAGCACTCCTATTATTCATAATTTGCTGATTAATTCTATCAACTTAAAATAAAGAAATCTTTTAATATAGATAAATGAAGGTTAATTTTGATTAGTGATAAAATAACATTTATATATTTTTGATAATATTTTGTCATTTAGTATAAACATAATATAGAAATTTGAGGAGTATGGATGAATTATCAAACAGCATTTTATATCGCTATTGGAAAGCGTGTTTTAGGGTGGATAGTTTTTTCATTAGCACTGTTGTCTACATTAGTTTCATTAGTTTTGCTAGCAGAAAAGCAAGGTTTGCAGGGGGATGGCTTAAATGCTGTAGCCAATGACTTTATTAAAATTATGGCTCATATCATACGACAAAACACAGCTTTTTTAGACTTTTTTTGGCATCATTCACCAATTCCCAGTACCCATATGGGGTTTTCAACAGCTAATGTCGGTTTTATTTTGCTGTTTTTCTTAGTGTTTGTTGGTCAAGCTTTGAGTGCTTCAGGTAACAGAATGAATCGTCAATTGAAATTTATTAAAGAGAGTATTGAAGATCACCTTATTTTTGAAAGAGCAAAAGGGGTTGAAGTATCAAAAGAAGAGATAGAAGCCAAAATTACTATTCCTCGTCATACTATTTTCCAGCAGTTTTTTATTCTGTATATATTACCGCTTATAATAGGGGGAATACTTTATTTTATGATGAATATCTTGGGCTGGTAGTTTTCTTATATTATAATCAATTGGAAAATAATTTTATTAAACAGTTGCACGAAGATTATTAATCATGACTTATCTAGCAATAAAACTATTATTGCTGGTGTGATTATAGTAATTTAACAAATAATGGCGTTGATATTTTTTGGCGCTTATTACAGTCTATAAGGAAAGCTAAACTACTTTACTAACCAGATTTGACAAAATTCCGTTTAATTAATTTTTAACATCAATTAATTACAATATATAGTCCGCTGCGATTGTTAGATATATTGTTTTTTTAATTTAGCTTTAGTTAAAAGCTTTATGATAGTAAAATATTAATTTCAACAATCAACTATTACTTATTTGCGTTCTGGTTATTTCAATATTAATTTCAATTTCTGAACTCCTACTATTACAGTCTGTAGTTAATAAATAGTCTAATAAAAAATAGGATCATATCCTGTAATAAATAAGATAGTCCTAATTTTTGCTAATTATTTTTTTAATATATTTCTTAAGAGCGTATTGAAATTTTATTGGAAAAAGAACGTTTTTTTATTTTACTAATAAAATTGTAGATTAATGCAAATATAAAATAAATTGCTTGAGTTAATACAATACAAGGCCCAGTTGCTGCATCTATATGAAAACTCAGAATAGTGCCAATTAAAGAGGATGTGGTCGAGGCAATAACGGCAATAATTAGCATTCGATTGAAATTTTGGCATAGTGTAAAAGCGATAATTCCAGGCGAAATAAGCATGGCAATGACCAATATTATTCCTACTGCTTGTAAAGATGCAACAATAGTGAGCGCTAATAAAGAGAGTAATCCATAATGTAAAAGTGTAACGGGTAAACCAATAACCTTTGCCTGATTAGGATCAAAACAATAGAGCATAAAATCTTTGCGTTTTAATAGCATAATCGCGATAGTAAAACCTGAAATCCAAAGTGTTTGTTTAAATTCTGTTGTAGTAATGCCAAGGATATTACCAAAAAGAATATGAGTCAGATGTTGATCTGTGTCAATCCGTGCAAATAGTACTAATCCAAAAGCAAACATACCAGAAAAAACAATCCCCATGACAGTATCTTCTTTTATACGGCTATTTTCTTTTAAATAACCGGTCGCAACTGCACAAAAAATTCCTGACATAAAAGCGCCAATTGATAAAGGAATACCAATAACAAAGGCAATAACGATGCCGGGTAATACAGCATGTGAAATAGCATCACCCATTAAAGACCAACCCTTAAGTATCAAAAAGCAGGACAGAATAGCGCATACTGTTCCGGTTACAAGGGCGGTAATGAGGGCTTTTTGCATAAAAGGAAAAATAAAAGGTGTTATTAATAATTCCATCAGATTATTCATTGTTGCTCACCTCTTGTTCTAACTGTTTGAGGTGTACAATTTCTTGGCGTGCTTTTTGGCGGGAAGCGAATAAACCATATTTAGGCGCAAAAAAGAACGCAAAAAGAAAAATTAGCGTTTGTAAGGTAACAATAATTCCGCCTGTGGCACCATTAATAAAATAACTGATGTAAGCGCCAAGCGCACTAGAGGTAAATCCAATCAATACGGCAATAATAAGTAACCGTTTGAATTGATCCGTGAGTAAATAAGCTGTTGCACCAGGTGTAATCACCATTGCAATGACAAGTATGGCTCCCACTGTTTGTAAAGCAGCAACCGTACATGCGCTTAATAGGGTAAAAAAGATAATTTTTAATTTTAGCGGATTTAGTCCAATAGAGCGGGCATGATTTTCATCAAAAAATACGACAAGTAAATCTTTCCATATAAACATAAGTACAATAAAAGAAATGGCAATAATAATTTCAACTTGTAGTACATCTTCATCTGCAATACCTAAAATATTGCCAAAGATAATGGTTTGTACATTCACTGAAATCGGATTTAATGAAAGGATTAGCAATCCGCTGGCGAAGAATGTGGAAAAAATAAAACCAATTATTGCGTCTTCTTTCAGGCTTGAAATATGGCGTACTAAGGTCATAGAGAGTGCAGCTAGAATACCGGTAAAAAACGCCCCTACAGAATAGGGAAAACCAAGTGCATAGGCGCCTGCCACACCAGGAACAACTGAATGAGAAAGGGCATCGCCCATTAACGACCAGCCCTTTAACATTAGATAAGCAGAAAGAAAAGCACAGACTGCGCCAACAATAGCACTGACCCAAATTGCTTTGACCATGTAGTTATATTCAAAGGGCTGAAGTAATAGATCCAACATGATTTATTTCTCCGGTTGCTTTTTAATAACAGATGTTTGTTCATGGTGGCCATAAAAAACCGCGGCTCTTTCATCATCAGTAATAACAGTCAATGAACGAGGGTCATCGTCATCGTGAAGATCTGCACCAGACAGATTAATATGACGTAGTACACCGCCAAAAGCAAGTTGAAGATTTTTTTGAGTAAACGTTGTTTCGATAGGTCCGCTAGCTAATATAGTTCGATTTACTAAAATAACTTGATCACAAAATTCAGGTACGCTTCCTAAGTTATGAGTAGAAACCAAAATTAAATAGCCATTGCTACGTAATGAACGTAAAAGCTCAATAATCGCATTTTCTGTTTTTACATCGACACCAGTAAAAGGTTCATCAAGGAGTAGTACTTTTCCTTCTTGGGCCAGAGCTCGTGCAAGAAAAACTCTTTTCTTTTGACCACCAGAAAGCTCACCGATTTGGCGTTGTTCTAAACCCGTCAGATCAACACGTGCTATAGCATCAGCAACAATTCGTTTATCTTGCTGGCTTGGAATACGTAAAAATCCCATTTTACTGTAGCGGCCCATCATGACGACATCGGCAACGAGAACCGGAAAGTTCCAATCAACCTCTTCAGTTTGTGGTACATAAGCAATAATATTTTGTTTAAGTGCTGTTTTGATTGCAGCATTGTTTAATGTAACGCGTCCTTTTGTTGGTGACACTAAACCCATTATTGTTTTAAATAGCGTTGATTTACCACTACCATTGACGCCTACTAGTGCGCAAATTGTTCCACCAGTAATATTGAAGCTGGCATCATAAATGGCAGTATGCCCGTTACTGTATGTAACGGTAGCATTATCAACAATTAAGTTAGGTTTTTCGTAAAAAATATTATCGCGCATTATTATTGACCAAAACCTTTTGCAATAGTATCAACGGTAGTTTTTAATAATTCTATATATGTAGGAACCGGGCCATCTGAAGTAGAGAGAGAGTCAACATAAAGTACACCACCATACTGCGCCCCGGTTTCTCGACTCACTTGTTTCGCTGGTTTATCAGAGACGGTACTTTCGCTAAATACGACTGGAATATGGTATTTTTTTACAATATCAATAACTTTACGAACTTGTTGTGGTGAACCTTGTTCTTCTGCATTAATTGGCCACAAGTAAGCTTCTTTAAAACCATAATCTTTAGCGAGATAACTAAAAGCACCTTCACTAGTAACTAACCAGCGTTTTTGCTGTGGAATTTGTGCTAGTCTTTTCCGTAATGGTGCATCAATTTTACTAATTTTACTGGCATATATTTTCGCATTTTGGTTATAAATATCTGCATTTTTAGGGTCATATTTTACCAGTGCTGCTCGAATATTTTCGATATAGATCAATGCATTTTGGGCAGACATCCAGGCATGAGGATTAGGGTTACCTTGATATTCACCTTCTCGGATAGCCATCGCTTTTATTCCTTTAGTCACAGTAACGGCAGGAATATGTTTGAAGTTTTCAAAAAAACGATTAAACCATGTTTCAAGTCCTAATCCATTCCATAAAATTAAATCAGCATTATGCGCTTTTAATATGTCTTTAGGAGTTGGTTGATATTCATGAATTTCTGCTCCAGGTTTGGTAATTGATTGGACAATGGCTGCATTACCGGCCACATTTTGCGCAATATCTTGAATAATAGTAAAAGTAGTGACGACGGTAAATTTTTTTGCGTATGCGATTGGATTAAAAAGAATAAGAATAGCAATTATTAAACCAGTAAAAGTGTGCTTAGATGAAAGTTTGGATCTTTTATACATAAGTGTTTTCCGGTAATAAAGAAGTAAACTGCACTTTAATGACAATGATTATCAACTATATATGAAAGATGTCAATAAGATCAATTATTGTAATTATAATGTTGATAGCAGATATGAGAGCCTCTTCACAACTCAATGTTAAAGGGGGTAATTTTTATTTTTATCCTATTAGGCTATGCTAAAGAGAATCATGCCATTAGAGGATTGGTGCAAGGTGAAATTTAAATGTTGTGGGCTCGTATTGATTATTTTATTAATAGGCTGCTCAAGCAAACAATCTAATAGCCCAAAAACAGTCTATCAGAACGATTATCTACGCTATTTCATGGAGGAACAAACCGAAAGTGTACCGTTAAAAACGCCTTACGATCTTGTAATTAGACAAGCGGCGCAACGCTATGCTATTGATGAAAACTTAATTAGAGCGATTATTCAAGTGGAATCTAATTTTCGTGTTAATGCAGTGAGTAAATCCAATGCGATAGGTTTAATGCAAGTTAAGGCTTCTACTGCTGGTCGTGAAGCGTATCGCTTACAAGGTAAAGCGGGGCAACCTACCACCAGTCAACTTAAAGATCCGGCAATTAATATTGATGTGGGAACAGCCTATATTCGTTTTATTCAAGATAATCATTTATTCGGTATTCATGATCCTAAAGTACTTTATTATGCAACTGTGGTTGCTTATGTTAATGGTGCTGGCGCATTATTACGGATTTTTGATAAAAATCGTCATATTGCGATCGATAAAATTAATAAGTTGTCAGCAGAAGAGTTTTATCAACATATTCAAACAAAACACCCAAATGCACAAGCACCGCGCTATCTTTGGAAAATTAAAAACGCATACAATTCAATAGCCATGATAGATTAATTTTTGATTTATCATAAAAAAATTGATAATACTTTTTACCACAATCGATTTTTACTAAAAAACACGGTGCTACCAACACGAATAAAAATTTTAGCGATAAACTAATCTAGTTTTTTATTGCTATTCCATTGTATAATAAAAAATAATTTTAAATTAGCTTAATTAATCAAAATTTAACTAGCTGACAATTATTTTGTCACTGGTTTTTTAGCATTTTATTCTTATTAGCCAAGATTTAATCTATTAATTAGACCTTTATAGTGGTAATATGCGCGGCTAAGTTAATGCAAGTACGTATTCCTTTTGCCCTATTTTGGCTATTTATCACGTACATCACTTACAAGGTGAAGTAAGAAATTGCTTTAACTCATATTTAATAAAAATATATTTCTATACATACATGTGATCTTGCGTATGGGTCACCACTGTAAATTAAGGATTTTAAATGCCAGTTATTACTCTTCCTGACGGAAGTCAACGTCAATATAAGCATGCTGTTTCAGTCATGGATATTGCAAATGATATTGGCTCAGGCCTTGCAAAAGCCTGTATAGCCGGTCGTGTTAATGGTGAACTTGTTGATGCGAGTGAATTGATTAATAATGATGCTCAATTAGCTATTATTACCAGTAAAGATCTCGAAGGGTTAGAGATTATTCGTCACTCATGCGCACATTTACTCGGCCATGCAATTAAGCAATTATGGCCAACGACTAAAATGGCAATTGGTCCTATCATTGAAAATGGTTTTTATTATGACGTTGATTTGGAACACGCTTTAACCCAGGAAGATTTAGAAAAACTTGAGCAGCGGATGCACGAACTTGCTGAAAAGAACTATGATGTTATCAAAAAGCGGGTTAGTTGGCAGGAAGCGAGGGATACGTTTGTTGCTCGAGCTGAGGATTATAAAGTTAAAATTTTGGATGAAAATATTAATAAAAATGATCATCCAGGACTTTATTATCATGAAGAATATATTGATATGTGTCGTGGGCCGCATGTGCCTAATATGCGTTTTTGTCATTACTTTAAATTACAAAAAGTAGCTGGTGCATATTGGCGCGGTAATAGCGACAATAAAATGCTACAAAGGATCTATGGAACAGCTTGGGCTAGTAAAAAACAGTTAGCTGCTTATTTATTGCGTTTAGAAGAAGCGGCCAAGCGCGATCATCGTAAGATAGGTAAACAACTTGATCTTTATCATATGCAGGAAGAAGCACCAGGTATGGCGTTTTGGCATAATGATGGTTGGGTAATATTTCGTGAATTGGAAACCTTTATTCGAAGTAAATTGACTGAATATCAATATCAGGAAGTAAAAGGTCCATTAATGATGGATCGCATTCTTTGGGAAAAAACAGGTCACTGGGAAAACTATAAAGAAAATATGTTTACCACATCATCGGAAAACCGAGAATATTGTATAAAACCGATGAATTGCCCAGGGCATGTACAGATATTTAATCAAGGTTTGAAATCTTATCGTGATTTACCATTACGCATGGCAGAGTTCGGTAGTTGTCATCGTAATGAGCCATCTGGCGCTTTGCATGGCTTGATGCGCGTACGTGGTTTCACCCAAGATGATGCGCATATTTTTTGTACTGAAGATCAGATTTTAGCTGAAGTGAAAAGTTGCATTAAAATGATTTATGATGTTTATGCAACCTTTGGATTTGAAAAAATTGCCGTTAAATTGTCAACCCGACCAGAAAAACGGATAGGTACTGATGCGCAGTGGGATCGTGCAGAAAGCGATCTGGCTAAAGCACTAGAGGATATTGAATTTGAGTATCAACCTGGTGAAGGGGCATTTTATGGGCCTAAAATTGAATTTACTCTGTATGATTGTTTGGATCGGGCTTGGCAATGTGGTACTGTACAGCTCGATTTCTCATTACCGAGTCGTTTAGGTGCTTCCTATGTAGATGAAAATAATGAACGTCAGGTGCCTGTGATGATCCATCGCGCTGTTTTAGGATCACTTGAACGTTTTATTGGAATTTTAACTGAGCAGTATGCTGGTTTCTTCCCAACCTGGTTAGCGCCATTACAAATTGTTATAATTAATATCACGGATGCACAGGCAAATTTTGTACAAAAAGTAGTAGAAAAATTGAGTAATTTTGGTATTCGTGTAAAAGCAGACTTGAGAAACGAGAAAATAGGCTTTAAAATTCGTGAGCATACTTTGCGTCGTGTTCCTTATATGTTAGTTTGTGGTGATAAAGAAGTTGAATCGAATCAGGTATCTGTTCGAACCCGTAATGGGAAGGATTTAGGAACATTTGACGTCACAGAATTTGCAGAAAGAGTGCTTGATGAAATTCGCACTCGTCGTATTTATCAACTGGAGGAATAAGGTATTAAAGGCGGAAAAAGAATTCAAACGGCGCGCCCGAATCGTATTAATACGGAGATTCGGGCTTCTGAAGTTCGTTTAACTGGTTTAGATGGTGAGCAGATTGGTATTGTCAGTCTAAAAGAAGCTCTTGAAAAAGCCGAGGAAGCTGGTGTTGATTTAGTCGAAATCAGTCCAAATGCCGAGCCGCCGGTTTGCCGTATCATGGATTACGGCAAATTCCTCTATGAGAAGAGTAAATCGCTCAAAGAGCAGAAAAAGAAGCAAAGAGTTATTCAGGTAAAGGAAATTAAATTCCGACCTGGTACAGATGAAGGTGATTATCAGGTCAAACTACGCAACCTGATTCGCTTTCTGGAAGATGGTGATAAAGCCAAAATCACGTTACGGTTTCGTGGTCGTGAAATGGCGCACCAGCAAATCGGTATTGATATGCTTAATCGTATCAAAAACGATTTGGATGACATGTCAGTCGTCGAATCTTTTCCATCTAAGATCGAATGCCGTCAGATGATCATGGTGCTTGCACCGAAAAAGAAATAGTTAGGCAACCAAGTAATAGTGTTCTATTTAGGTGGAAAACTATTCGCCTGGCTAGTTAGTTATAATTAACAATGCGAAGTGGATATTTATAATGCCAAAGATTAAAACAGTACGTGGTGCGGCAAAACGTTTTAAAAAAACTTCCAGTGGTGGTTTTAAGCGTAAGCATGCTAACCTTCGTCATATTCTGACTAAAAAGTCAACTAAGCGTAAGCGTCATTTACGACCAAAGACCATGGTTTCTAAAGGTGATCTGGGTTTGGTTGTGGCTTGTTTGCCATACGCATAAGTTTGGTTTTTTAGTTTAAGATTATCGAATTTAATTCGAAGTGATAGGAGAAATGTATGGCTCGCGTAAAACGTGGTGTAATAGCCCGCGCACGTCACAAAAAAATATTAAAGCAAGCGAAAGGTTACTATGGTGCTCGTTCGCGTGTTTATCGTGTTGCTTTCCAGGCGGTAATTAAAGCCGGTCAGTATGCTTATCGTGACCGTCGTCAGCGTAAGCGTCAGTTCCGTCAATTATGGATCGCACGTATTAATGCTGCTGCTCGTCAGAATGGTTTGTCTTATAGTCGCTTTATTAATGGTTTGAAAAAAGCCTCAATTGAAATTGACCGTAAGATCTTATCTGATATTGCTGTTTTTGATAAAGTTGCATTTGCAGCATTAGTCGAGAAAGCAAAAAGTGCATTAGCTTAAATCAGTTAAATTAAGAGGGGCTTAGCTCCCTCTTTTTTATTATCGATGACCCTGTGTATTATAAATAAGAGTTATTTCATGAATAGCTGCTTAAAGATGAAAATTGTTTTTTTTCGTTTCTTTTTTTATTTTAGCACCTAAAATTTGGGGCTTTCGCGTATTTAAGAAAAGAAACGAAAAACCGCGATAAGCCTCCAAATGGAGGCTTTTTTGTTAGTAATTGCTAAAAAATTTTATTTTCAACAATGATTAGGCCAAAGGGTCGTAAGAAGAGGGAACAATGCCACATCTCGTCGAGTTGGTTGCGCAGGCAAAAGCAGCCATAGAAAAAGCTCAGGATGTTGCTGCGTTGGATTCAGTGCGTGTTGAGTTTTTAGGTAAAAAAGGCCATTTAACACTACAGATGTCAACGTTGCGTGATGTACCTGCAGAAGAGCGCCCTGCAGCAGGAGCGATTATTAATCAGGCAAAACAAGAAGTTCAGCATTCATTGAATATGCGTAAAGAGCAGTTAGAAAATGCAATCTTAAATGCTCGATTAGCGGCAGAAAAAATCGATATTTCATTACCCGGTCGCCAAACCGAAAATGGTAGTCTTCATCCTGTAACCCGTACCATTGATCGTATTGAAGAATTCTTTGGTGAACTTGGTTTTTCTGTTGTTTCTGGCCCGGAAATAGAAGATGATTATCACAATTTTGATGCTTTAAATATTCCAGCACACCATCCTGCTCGAGCTTCACATGATACTTTCTGGTTTGATACTACGCGGCTATTACGTACACAAACTTCAGGTGTGCAAATTCGTACTATGAAAGGTAGACAACCACCAATTCGTATTATTGCTCCTGGTCGTGTGTACCGTAATGATTATGATCAAACCCATACGCCAATGTTCCATCAGACAGAAGGCTTGATTGTTGATAAAAATATTAGTTTTACCAATTTAAAAGGTACACTTCATGACTTTTTAAATCATTTTTTTGAAGAAAAAACCCGCGTTCGTTTTCGACCATCATATTTTCCATTCACTGAACCTTCAGCTGAAGTTGATGTGATGATTAAAAATGGTAAATGGTTAGAAGTGTTAGGTTGTGGCATGGTACATCCAAATGTATTACGCAATGTTGGTATTGATCCTGACTTATATTCTGGTTTTGCCTTTGGAATGGGAATGGAGCGCTTAACAATGTTACGTTATGGCGTGACCGATTTACGTGCTTTTTTTGAAAATGATCTTCGTTTTCTTAAACAATTTAGATAAGGCAGGATTATCATATGAAATTGAGTGAATTTTGGTTACGTGAATGGGTAAATCCAGCAATAAGCAGTGAAGCCTTATCAGAGCAAATGACGATGGCAGGTTTGGAGATTGATGATGTTAAACCTGTTGCCGGTCAATTCCAAGGTGTGTTAGTTGGCGAGATTGTAGAATGTGTGCAACATCCTAATGCAGATAAATTGCGCATGACTAAGGTCAATATTGGCACAGAACAGTTACTCAATATTGTTTGTGGAGCACCCAATTGCCGTCAAGGATTAAAAGTCGCTGTGGCAACCATTGGCGCAGTTTTACCCGATAATTTTAAAATAAAAGCAACAAAACTACGCGGTGAGCTTTCTGAGGGTATGCTTTGTTCTTATTCAGAACTTGCCATTTCTGATGACCATACAGGCATTATTGAGCTACCACAAGACGCGCCTATTGGTATCGATATTCGTAACTACTTGCAACTTGATGACCACATTTTCGAAGTGAGTTTGACGCCGAATCGTGCTGATTGTTTAAGTATTTTAGGTATCGCACGCGATATAGCGGCTATCAATAGCCTTGCATTAAATACGGAAAAGATTGAACCGGTTAAAGGCAGTGATGCTAGCGTTCTTCCTATACGGGTGGAAGCGCCTATGGCGTGCCCACGTTTTTTAGGGCGAGTAATAAAAGGCATTGATATTACAGTACAAACCCCTATCTGGATGAGAGAAAAATTACGTCGTGGGGGGATCCGTGCAATTGATCCTGTGGTTGATATTACTAATTTTGTATTATTAGAGTTAGGTCAGCCCTTACATGCTTATGATCTGGATCGTTTAAATGGCGCGATAATTGTTCGAATGGCAAAACCGAATGAAACATTAGTTTTGCTTGATGACAGTGAGGTGACTTTGAAACCAGATACTTTAGTTATTGCCGATGACAATGGTGCCTTAGGGATTGCCGGTATTTTTGGTGTCAAGCATTCCAGTGTCCATCAAAATACCACTAATATCCTGTTAGAAAGTGCTTTTTTTGCTCCATTAGCAATTGCTGGTCGGGCCCGTAATTATGGTCTTCATACTGAGGCTTCACACCGTTTTGAACGGGGTGTCGATCCACAGCTGCAATATAAAGCCATGGAGCGCGCAACCAGATTAATTGTTGAGATTTGTGGTGGAGAGGTGGGAAATATTATTGATGTTAGCCAGCAAACTAGCTTACCAACAATGGCAAACATAACACTGACTCGGCAAAAGCTTGATCGTTTAATAGGTCATTGTATCCCGGATATCAAGGTCACTCAGATCCTTCAGCGCTTAGGATGCCAAGTGATTGGTGAGCAAGATAGTTGGCAAGTGGTTGCTCCATCTTGGCGCTTTGATATGCAAATTGAGGAAGATTTGATTGAAGAAGTCGCCCGTGTTTATGGTTATAATAATATACCCAATGTACCGTTACATGCTGATTTAGTCATGACCCCTCGTTGTGAGTCAATTCTGCCATTAAAGCGGGTGAAAACGTTATTAATTGATCGTGGTTACAATGAAGCGATTACCTATAGTTTTGTTGATCCTAAAATTCAGCAACTGCTGCATCCAGGTTCCGATGCAATGATTTTACCTGATCCTATTTCAACTGATATGTCAGCAATGCGGCTTTCTTTATTACCTGGCTTATTAGCGACAGTAATTTACAATCAAAACCGCCAACAAAATCGTATTCGATTGTTTGAAACTGGATTACGATTTGTACCGGATGTATCAGCAGAACAGGGTATTCGGCAAGAATTGATGTTAGCAGGCGTGATCACTGGCAATCGCTATGAAGAGCACTGGTCACAAGAAAAACGCGCGGTTGATTTTTTTGATATAAAAGGTGACGTTGAAGCAATACTGGAATTAACCGGAAAATTAGACAATATTATTTATAAGGCTCACTCTAATCCTGCACTTCATCCTGGACAGAACGCTGGGATTTATCTGAATAATAATTATATTGGATATGTAGGTGTTATTCATCCAGAACTGGAAAATAAGCTAGATTTGCATGGTCGGACACTGGTTTTTGAATTGTTGTGGGATTCCGTTGCAGAACGTGTTATTCCTAAAGCAAATATGATTTCACGTTTCCCTGCCAATCGACGAGATATTGCTGTTGTAGTTCCACAAGAGGTAGCAACAGCGGATATATTGGCTGAATGCAAGAAAATTGGCATAAATCATATAGTTGGCATAAACTTGTTTGACGTGTACTGTGGTAAAGGTGTAGCGGAAGGTTATAAGAGCCTTGCTATTAGCTTAATCTTGCAGGATACAAACCGTACTCTGGAAGAAGAAGAGATTGCCGCAACTGTTGATAAATGTGTTGCTGCGTTAAAACGGCGATTCCAAGCATCCTTGAGGGACTAAACCTATGGCGCTTACAAAAGCTGAAATGTCAGAAAGTCTGTTCGAAAAACTGGGTATAAGCAAACGTGATGCGAAAGACCTAGTTGAACTTTTCTTTGAAGAAGTTCGTCGTTCATTAGAAAATGGGGAGCAGGTGAAACTGTCAGGGTTTGGTAATTTTGATCTGCGTGATAAAAGTCAACGCCCAGGTCGAAATCCAAAGACTGGAGAAGATATTCCCATCACTGCTCGCCGAGTGGTGACTTTTAGACCAGGGCAAAAGTTGAAAGGCCGGGTTGAAAAGATAAAGCCTCATAAATAATGAATTATTATATGCTAAAAAGCCGCTAAAGCGGCTTTTTTATTATTTACGAATGCCAAAATAATCTTAAAAAATAAAGATACCTTTAATAGATTAGTTATACGAGATTTTGTAAGCCAAACAATTTTATTAGTGAAAGTTATGCTAATAATGCTTTTAAATTCCCTTATTTTTGTTATTGGGTTACTTTCTTAGTGATAAGAATTTTTTGGCAATTAATGAGTTTTCTATTCTACTTGAGTCACTTAAGTCAGCGTTTGAGCTTTATATATTTATTATTTGAACGCTTTCTAACTGATTATATTGGAAAGTTATTGTCATGTTGATGTGTAGTTAAGCTATTTTATGATATTATAGACAACTAACTCTAAAAAATATTAGACGAATTGTTAGTAGGTTAATCTCATGAATGATTTTCTTCCTTTTTCTCGCCCAGCAATAGGTGACGAAGAGATCCGGGCGGTAGAAAATGTATTACGTTCTGGTTGGATCACCACTGGACCGCAAAATCATCAACTCGAAGAAGACTTTCGCCATAAGTTTGGTTGTCAGCATGCAATTGCTTTTTGTTCGGCAACAGCAGGTATGCATATAACGCTTATGGCCTTAGGAATTGGTCCTGGAGATGAAGTTATTACCCCCTCATTAACATGGGTGTCAACCATTAATATGATTACCTTGTTAGGGGCAAAACCGATCATGATTGATGTTGATCGTGATACTTTAATGGTTCAGCCTGATGTCGTTGAGAAGGCAATTACCCCTAAGACAAAAGCGATTATACCGGTACATTATGCCGGTGCACCATGCGATCTTAATGCGTTACGTGAGATTGCACAAAGAAATAATATCGCATTGATCGAAGATGCTGCTCATGCCGTAGGTACTCAGTATCAAAATCAATGGATTGGTCAACAAGGCACGGCTATTTTTTCATTTCATGCGATTAAAAATATTACTTGCGCCGAGGGTGGCTTAGTTGCTACTGATGATGATGCTTTAGCCACCCGCTTGCGATGTTTAAAATTTCATGGTTTAGGTGTGGATGCCTTCGATCGACAAATACAAGGCCGTAAACCACAGGCTGAAGTTGTTGAACCTGGATTTAAATATAATCTTTCTGATATTCATGCTGCAATTGCAGTTGTTCAATTAAAAAAATTAACCCAAATAAATAAACGTCGTGCTGAACTTGTTGCTTACTATCGACAAGCGCTAGCCAAGTTGCCGTTAAAAATGCTGGATGTGCCTGATTATCCTCATTTGCATGCCAATCATCTGTTTATGGTGCGCGTTGATGAAACAATCTGTGGTATTAACCGTGATAGTTTTATGGAACGCTTAAAAGAGAAGAATATTGGTACAGGTCTGCATTTTCGAGCGGCTCATACGCAGAAATATTATAGAGAACATTATCCATCACTTTCTCTACCTAATTCTGAATGGAACTCGGCTACCTTATGTTCATTGCCACTATTCCCTGATATGCGTGCTCAAGATGTTGATCGCGTTGTTGCTGCTATTAATGAAATTTTTTCGGAGCTGAAATAGTGCCTGTTCAAAATGATTTTGAAGAAATAAAGAAAGTTTCTATCGTTATCCCTATTTATAACGAAAAGCAAAGTTTACCCCAATTATTGGAAAGAACATTGGCTGCTTGTCAGAGATTGAAACAGCCATATGAATTAATTTTAGTTGATGATGGTAGTGCTGATAATTCCGCTAACTTGCTAATAGAGGCTGCAGAAAATTCGGCAAATCATGTTATTGCCGTAATTTTAAATCGTAATTATGGACAGCATTCTGCCATTATGGCGGGTTTTAAACAGGCAACTGGCGATCTTGTGATCACATTAGATGCTGATTTACAAAATCCACCTGAAGAGATCCCCAATTTGGTACAGGTAGCCGAGCAGGGCTATGACGTAGTTGGCACTAGGCGGATGAATCGGCAAGATTCTTGGTTTCGTAAAACGGCGTCGAAAATTATTAATGCCATGATCACCAAAGCAACAGGGCGCACCATGGGCGATTATGGCTGCATGTTGCGGGCTTATCGGCGTAATATTATTAATGCGATGCTACAGTGTCATGAACGTAGTACATTTATTCCCATTTTAGCAAATACCTTTGCTCGAAGAACGATCGAAATCGATGTGGCCCATGCAGAACGTGAGTTTGGTGATTCAAAATATAGCTTTATGAAGCTAATAAATTTAATGTTTGATTTACTTACTTGTTTAACGACTACCCCATTACGTTTATTGAGTGTGGTTGGTAGTTTTATTGCAGCAAGTGGATTTTTTCTGGCGGTTCTGCTAATTATCTTACGTCTTATATTTGGTTCCATGTGGGCTGCAGAGGGTGTTTTTACCCTGTTTGCTATTCTATTTATATTTATTGGTGCGCAGTTTATTGCCATGGGATTACTCGGTGAATACATTGGCAGGATGTACAATGATGTTCGTGCCCGACCCCGTTACTTCATTCAAAAGATAGTTGGTATTCATCATGATACTAACGAAAATCAGGAAAAAAAATAATGAAAGCTATTGTTTTTGCTTACCATGATATTGGTTGTGTGGGATTAAAGGCGCTAAAGAAGGCGGGTTTTGAAATTCAGGCTGTTTTTACACATACAGATGATCCAAAAGAGAATCATTTCTTTTCCTCAGTTGCACGCTTGGGAGCTGAGATGGGCTTGCCTGTATTTGCGCCAGAAAATGTCAATCATTCACTTTGGATTGAGCGTATTGAGAAAATGCAACCTGATGTCATTTTCTCTTTTTACTATCGTCACATGCTGAGTCAAGAGTTATTGGCACTAGCCCCTAAAGGTGCTTTCAACCTACATGGTTCTTTACTGCCTAAATATCGTGGTCGTGTGCCGATTAATTGGGCTATTTTAAATGGCGAAACAGAGACTGGTGTCACGCTCCATAAGATGATAGCTAAGGCCGATGCGGGTGATATTATTGCGCAGAAAAAAGTTGCCATTGATGCAACTGATACCGCATTAGTGTTACATGAGAAAATTCGTCACGCCTCCGAACAGCTGTTAGCTGATACATTACCGTTAATTAAAATGGGTGATTATTCAGCAACACCACAGGATGAGAGTCAGGCAACCTATTTTGGCCGTCGCCGCGCTGAAAATGGTTTAATTGATTGGGCTAAATCTGCTACTGAAGTGAATAACCTAATACGAGCAGTGACCGAGCCATATCCGGGTGCATTTACCTATTTAGCTGAGAGTAAAATGATTGTCTGGCGTGGCCGAGTGTTAGAAAAATCACATGATAAATTACCTGGTACAATCATTTCTACTGAGCCATTGCAAATAGCTTGTGGTCAAGACGTGCTTGAGATCCTAACTGGCCAGTGTGGATTGGGTTTATATGTTGAAGGATCGCGTTTAGCGGCTGAAATGGGGATTGTGACGGGTGTGCGGGTGGGGGCAAAACCGACTGCACAGGTGAAACGCCGTAAGCGCGTTTTAATTTTGGGGGTTAATGGTTTTATTGGTAATCACTTAACCGAACGTTTATTAGCTGATGGACACTATGATATCTATGGCTTGGATATTAGTTCTTCTGCTGTTTCACGTTTTATTAATGATCCCCGTTTTGGTGATGATCAGCGTTTCCATTTTGTTGAAGGTGATATTAGTATTCATACTGAGTGGATTGAATATCATATTAAAAAATGTGACATCATTCTGCCCCTGGTTGCTATTGCAACACCGATTGAATATACCCGTAATCCATTAAGAGTTTTTGAATTAGACTTTGAAGAAAACTTAAAGATAGTGCGTTATTGTGTAAAATATAATAAACGTATTATTTTCCCATCAACTTCTGAAGTTTATGGGATGTGCGATGATAAAGAATTTGATGAAGATACCTCTCGTTTGATTGTAGGGCCAATTAACAAACAGCGTTGGATTTATTCTGTTTCTAAACAGTTATTGGATCGCGTTATTTGGGCATATGGTGTTAAAGAAGGGTTGAAATTCACTCTATTTAGACCGTTTAATTGGATGGGTCCACGACTAGATAGTTTACATTCTGCCCGTATTGGTAGCTCAAGGGCAATCACCCAATTAATTTTAAATTTGGTCGAGGGTTCACCAATAAAATTAGTTGATGGTGGTGCTCAAAAGCGTTGTTTTACCGATATTAAAGATGGTATTGAAGCATTATTTCGTATTATTGAAAATAAAGATGAAAAATGCGATGGTCAAATTATCAATATTGGTAATCCAACCAATGAAGCAAGTATTGCTCAATTAGCTGATATGTTACTTGACAGTTTTGAAAAACATCCGTTACGTAAACTCTTTCCTCCATTTGCTGGTCTCAAAAAGATTGAAAGTAGTAGTTATTATGGTAAGGGGTATCAAGATGTTGAGCATCGTAGACCGAGCATTGAAAATGCGCGTCGCTTGCTCGATTGGGAGCCAACTATTGATATGAAGCAGACTATTGATGAAACTTTAGATTTCTTCTTGCAAGCTGCCGCGGAAGAATTAGGTAAAAAATAATGAAGAAAATTGGCTTAAGAATTGATGTAGATACCTACCAAGGTACTAAAGAAGGTGTGCCACAGTTACTTAAAGTGCTCGCTAAATATCAAATTCGAGCCAGTTTTTTTTTCAGTGTCGGGCCAGATAATATGGGGCGCCATTTATGGCGCCTGTTTCGACCTAAATTTTTATGGAAAATGTTAAGATCGAATGCCGCCTCACTGTATGGTTGGGATATTTTATTAGCCGGTACAGCCTGGTCAGGTAAAAAAATTGCCAATGATCTAGGCTACTTAATGAAACAAACATTGAATGAAGGTCATGAAGTTGGGTTACATGCATGGGATCATCAAGGCTGGCAAGCTAATGTAGGGAAATGGCCGAGAACTAAATTGGTCGAGCAAATTAAATTAGGCGTAGATGCGCTTGAGGCTGCAACGGGCGCTAGGGTAAAATGTTCAGCTGTAGCAGGTTGGCGAGCCGATGAACGCGTATTAACAGCAAAAGAAAATTTTAAATTTGACTATAATAGTGATTGCCGAGGTACACATCCGTTTCGTCCTATTTTAACTGATGGTTCGATTGGTACCATACAAATTCCAGTGACACTACCAACTTATGATGAAGTTGTTGGCACGTTGGTTAAAGATGAAAACTTTAATGATTTTATTATTAACGCGATGCAGGAAGATGTAGGAACACCTGTTCATACTATTCATACTGAAGTGGAAGGTATGTCTAAATCGATGCAATTTGAAAATTTATTAGAGAGAATGATTGCAGAGCAAATGGTATTTTGTCCGTTGCGTGAATTAATACCAAATGATATAGATTCTTTACCGCAAGGAAAAATTATTCGTTCATCTTTTCCCGGTCGTGAAGGCTGGCTAGGGTGTCAACACGAGGTATAGTGCTTGATGTTAACTAAACAGTTACAGAAAATAGGTGATTTTTTATTAGCACTTTTTTTCATTTTTACTTATTTAGTGCCGTTAAATGGTCGATTGCTCTGGCAGCCAGATGAAACGCGTTACGCTGAAATTAGTCGAGAAATGTTGCTGCGATGCGATTGGATTGTGCCTTATTTGCTTAATATTCGCTATTTTGAAAAGCCAGTGGCCGGATATTGGATAAATAATATCAGTCAAATGATATTTGGTGATACTAATTTTGCTGTCCGTTTCGGTGCTGTGTTTTCAACTATGATCAGCGCCGGCTTAATTTACTGGTTGGCGATGATAATGTGGCGTAATCGAAATGTCGCGTTTGTGGCTACTTTAATGTATGTTTCGATGTTTTTGGTATTTGCGGTTGGCACGTATAGCGTACTCGATCCGATGCTTACCATGTGGCTTACTGCTTGTATGCTATGCTGTTTTTGGTTATTAAAAGCACCAACGGTTGCTGCAAAGTTACTTGCCTGGGCCGTCATGGGGCTTACCTGTGGTATGGCCTTCATGACTAAGGGTTTTTTAGCGTTAGCTATCCCGGTGATCGTGATGCTGCCAGTTATGCTATATCAAAAACGTTTTACTGAAATGCTTAAGTTTGGTGGCATAGCAATAATCAGTGCGGCATTGATAAGCCTTCCCTGGGCACTAGCTGTCAATAAATATCAACCTGATTATTGGCATTACTTTTTCTGGGTAGAACATATTCAGCGCTTTTCATCAGAAGATGCTCAACATAAAGCCCCTTTCTGGTTTTATATTCCAATCATTTTACTTGGTGTGATACCTTGGTTAGGACTTTTACCTGGGACATTATTAAAGAGTTGGCAGGAACGAAAAAACAAGCCGGAAATGTTTTTTCTGCTTTGCTGGTTTATTGTCCCGTTCCTATTTTTTAGTATTGCTAAAGGTAAATTACTCACTTATATGTTGCCAGTGATGGCACCGCTTGCATTAATGATGGCAAAATATGCGGTTGATTGTGTTAAAAATTGCAATCTAACCCCACTTAAATTTAACGGATTTACCAATATTGCCTTTGGCATACTGGCAATTATTACTTTGATTATCATGGGGTTATTTGTTGATCATCCTTTATATACTACAGAGGAATGGCCCAAACTGGCATTAGGTATCACTGTTTTTTGTATTTGGCTGATTATTGGCTATTTTAGTCTGATATCCAAAGCTAGGTATTGGTTGTGGGGGGCGGCCTGTTCGATAGCCTTGAGCTTATCGATAGGTTATGCATTACCGCAAGATACTATCGATTCTAAATTACCACAGCAATTAATTCGGCAAAATATCTCTTTGTTGCAACAAAGTAAATTTGTGCTGGCGGATAATGTTGGAGTTGGTGCGGGTTTGGCATGGGAATTACATCGAGGTGATGTTTATTTATATGAAAGATCAGGTGAATTAAGATATGGTTTAAATTATCCTGATAGTCAATTTCGCTTAATTAAACAAGGCAATTTTGCTAAATGGCTTAGCCAGACCCGGAAAGAGGGACAAATTTCAGTGGTTCTTTTATTGCGTAGAAATGAAGGTCTGCCTGATGATATTCCTAAGCCTGATCATGTGGTTCGCAATACACGAATGGCAATAATGACTTATTATCAGCAACCATGACACATTTTTTATTATTGATAATTGTTAGCCTGTTGACTTGCTTTGGACAAGTTTGTCAAAAGCAAGCAGTGGTATATTGGCAAAGTGTTTTGCCATCAAAAAAAAGTTTAGCCTTTAAATGGCTGGTAATCGCTATTATTTTACTGGCTTTAGGCATGCTATTTTGGCTTAAATTATTACAAATTTTACCACTTAGTATTGCTTATCCGATGTTAAGTATTAATTTTGTTATTGTGACACTGATAGGCCAATTTATCTATCAAGAGAAGATCAGTATAAAACATTGGGTAGGCGTATTTATTATCATGCTGGGTATTGTTTTATTAAATTTATGAAAGGTTATTTTTGGGGTATCAGTAGTGTAATATTGATCACTTTCGCTCAGCTTTGTCTTAAAGCTGGGGTAACTTTATTACCTGAGTTTAAATTAAACCATCAATGGATGGATGTTAATTGGTTATTTGAAAATCGGCAAGCGTTTGGGCTGATTTTTATCGGTTTGATTGGCTATGCTATTTCTATGTTTTTTTGGCTATTTGCCTTGAAATTTTTAGCATTAAGTAAAGCTTATCCACTCATTAGTTTAAGCTATGTATTAGTTTATTTATCAGCAGTCACTTTGCCTTGGTTTAATGAATCGGCGACATTAGTTAAAGTTGTGGGAGTGGTATTTATTTTGCTAGGTATTTGGATCATTTCTCGGCCTGAAATAAAGCGATTATAAAGTGAAAAAGTGAGCAGGATATTTATTTTTTAACGCCAGAGTTTACTAAAAATAAAGATCACCCATTAATAAAAACTTGTTTTTTTATTAAACTCTAATTAAAGTCAGTTAGTTATCTTAAAGCGATAAAGGTGCTTTATGTTAATCAGAATTAAACACCTTCTTTTTTTATTCTATCTAACTTTAATGGGCTGTTCTTCTTCAGTAAATAGAATAGCTCCGCCGTTAAAAAGCCAACTTTCTGATCCTATTATGACCATCGCTCAACTTAAAGAGCAACTATTCCAATGGCATGGCACGCCATATCGGTATGGTGGTTTAGCATCAAGTGGAATTGATTGTTCCGGATTTGTTTATCGGACTTTTAGTGACCGTTTTGCCATTCAATTACCACGTACGACAGTGGCTCAAACAACATATGGCACCCGTATCGATATTAAGGATCTTATGCCGGGCGATCTGGTTTTTTTTAAAACCGGCTCAGGTGAAAATGGTTTACATGTTGGTATTTATGATACAGATAATACTTTTATTCATGCATCAACCAGTAAAGGCGTTATCCGCTCTTCATTAAATAATATCTACTGGCGCAAGGTTTTCTGGCAGGCACGTCGTTTTTAAATGTCTTTTTTAGTTATAATTTTTTTTCTTCCTGAGCGGTAGCAAAATAAATATAGGCTGGCAAAATTTTTATGGCTTCAATACGTCTTCTTATTTCTGAATCATTTGATCCCTGGTTTAATTTGGCAGTTGAAGAGGCTATTTTTCGTCAAATGTCAGTCAGGCAACGGGTTATGTTTCTTTGGCGCAATAATGATACTGTCGTTATTGGTCGGGCACAAAATCCATGGAAAGAGTGTAATACCCGAAAGATGGCTCAAGATGGAGTTAAATTAGCTCGCCGCCGCAGTGGTGGTGGTGCGGTTTTTCATGATTTAGGCAATACTTGTTTTACCTTTATGGCAGGTAAACCCGCTTATGATAAAACCGTTTCAACCCAAATTATTATTGCGGCGTTAGCAGAGGTTGGGGTTAGTGCTGAAGTTTCCGGTCGAAATGATTTAGTAATTCATTCCCCACATGGTGATCGTAAAATTTCAGGATCAGCTTATTTTGAAACTCTTGATCGCGGTTTTCATCATGGCACTTTGCTCATTAATACAGATTTAAACCGGTTAGCCAGTTATTTAAATCCAGATGCAAAAAAATTGATTAGCAAAGGTATTACATCTGTTCGTTCGAGAGTAATGAATTTAGCTGAAATTGATGCTGATATCACCCATCAAAAAGTTTGTAACGCTTTAGTAAACCATTTTTTTAACTATTATGGTGAGCAAGTGAAGGCAGAAATAATTTCACCAACTAACTTGCCTGATTTACCCGGTTTTATTGACACTTATGCTAAGCAATCCAGTTGGGAATGGAATTTTGGCCAAGCGCCAGCTTTTAGTCATATACTTGAAACCAGATTTGCATGGGGTGGTGTTGAACTTTATTTTGATATTGATAAAGGTAAAATTTCAGCTAGTAAAATTTATACTGATAGTTTAGAACCATCGCCATTGGAGCTTTTTAGTCAACAGTTGATGGGGAAAAAATACCAGCCAGCGACAATTAAGGAATTAGTCGCGGAGATAAAGCTTCAATATCCAGATTTTAATCAGCAGCTTTTACAATTAGAAAATTGATTGGTTAATGAAATAACATGAATAAAGTAAGTCATTATTAATTATTAGCACGCATTGCTGGCTGGATAAATATTCAAGCGAATTTTATTGTAAATTGACCATAAAGCCAGTATTTAGACTGGCAGATAACAAGGAATATTTAAAAATTATTTTTTTTAGTTTAGTCCATAAATTGATTAAAATCGGGTAACTGCCCATTTTGACGAAATTTAGCCGGTGTAGTATTAAAATGTTTTTTAAAAATGCGGGTAAATGTTGCTTGGGAGCTAAAACCGTATTGTAGCGCTATATCCAAAATAGAAAATTTATCTTCTCGTAATAGCCTGGCTGCTTCAAGTAAACGACGTTTACGAACATATTCCCCTAGGGTGCAACCTTTTAATTGTTTAAAGATCCGTTGTAAATGCCATTTAGAATAACCACTTTTATTAGCAATGGTATCAATCTTAATGCCTTCATTTCGTTGTAATTGGCTTTCTAACCAATTAACAATATCATTGATTACATTTTCCGACATGTTCACCTTCCACAATCAGTGGGTAAATAGCCTAGCTGTAAAGAATCATTCATTTATTTATAAGTTCTATTTTATGATTTTTGATATTTATAGATAGGCAAAAAATGCCATTTGTAATTGATAATAATTATTATCATTAGTCTATAATATATTATGTTTCATTTTAAGATAATGAAATAAATCAATTAAATAGCTTATCATTTTTTTAATGAATATTATACATTAAAGAGTTTTCAATTAATAATTTTTGTTAGAAATAGTAAAAATTCTTATTATTTAGTTTTCCTTTTCAATTATTTCTTTTTAACGTAAATAAAAAAATTAAATATACAAGTGAATTAATTATTTAATAAATTAAATATGTTGATAAATTATACTAAATCCGATAATGATTAGCGTAACACCGCCAATTATTTCGGCTGTTTTTCCTAATAATGGGCCAATATAACGGCCTAATAATATTCCAAGTGTTGCCATAATCATGGTCATTAGTCCGATTGTCATCGCTGTATGGATGATATTAATTTGCAAAAAGGCCAGACTGACCCCAATGGCCATTGCATCCAGGCTAGTTGCTAGGGCGGTAGTAATAAGGGTAAAAGAATTGTGATAGTGAATAAGGGGAGGTTTGTTGTTGTTTTTTGCACGATGATAGCTTTGATATATCATCTGCATACCCAATATAAATAATAAACCAAACGCTATCCAATGATTCCACTTTATAACATATTGGCTGGCAAATAGCCCTAAACTCCAGCCAATAATGGGGGTTATGGACTCAATTATGCCAAAGATAAAGCCAGTTCTTATTGCTTCACGTAAAGAGGGATTAAATAAGGTGGCACCTTTGCAAACTGATGCAGCAAAAGCAACCATGGATAACGCGAGAGATAAAGCTAGGGTTGCGTATAAATTCATTATACTGTCTCAGTTGGATAGTTACCCATACACATATTTTTACTTCCAACCTTAAGTAAAAATATGTCTATGGTCTTGCCAACCTTGTCAGGTATTCATGCCACGTTACGGTAACATAACGAGTATGTTGACATGAAATTCTAAACAACAATTTTATTTAGAACAGGCTACTCCCCAATGACTTATAGCAAAAGATATCATAAAAATAATAAAAGGCAATTATTTAAATTTCAATTAATTTAAAAAATTAATATTATTTAATGTTTTAATAAAAATAATAATTATCGTTAATTAATTACATAAAAACCATTAACAATATTGTTTATATTTATTTATTATTGATCAAAAAGTTGTAAATTTTATCTAAATCATCAAACTGTTTAACAGCAATATAAATTTTTCTTTTGGCTAAACCGACTATTAATATTCCATCCTTAGATAAATTAATTGTTTTAATTTGATCGTACAATATATAAACATTATTGTGATAAAAACCTTTATTTTTAAAATAAAGCTTAGGATAACGAATAAATGTTAAGTAAATAGCGATAAGAACGGTGATCATTAATAAGTAGGTTGTTAGCTGGCTTCCATGCTGAATAATATTATGATAAATAACAATCGCGATAAGTATAATAAAAATAACGGCATCAATTCTATTTCTACGCCTTAACTTTATTTTTAATTTTGTTTTTCCATTTAACAAGTTAACAATAAATTCTTCATAGATAGCATAAGTTAGCATTAGTAGAATTAAGATAGTCAATACACTATTGTTCATATTCATGAGCAAACACTCCGATCGATTATTATTCTGCTGTAAAGATAAAATTAAAAACGGGAGGCTGCAACCTCCCGCAATTGACAATTAAGATCTATAAGTATCTTAGCCTAGAAATCCTGCCCAGTAGCCAACAATACCAAGGATAAAGAAACCAACAATGATCCATAGTGGATTGACTTTACGCCGCAATAGCCACATACAGCCAAAGGTTAATAGTAAAGGTACCAGACCAGGCATCAATTGATTTAATATAGTCTGTACGGTGGTAATCGTTACTTCGCCCGTTTCTGGATTTTTTATCTCGGAAACAACTAAGGGGATATTAACATTAGTCCATTTATTGACTAATGCGCCCATCACAAATAGTCCCAGAATTGAGGCGCCTTCGGTCATTTTTTGTAGGAAGCCACCTCCCATATCATGAACAATATCGAGCCCTTTTTTGTAGCCATAGCTGACACCGTAATAACGTGTTATTAAACGAACTAAATTAAACAAAATAAAAAACAGTAGTGGTCCTAGTAGACTACCTGACATCGCAATTCCTGCACCTAATGCCGCAAAAACCGGACGTACTGTGCCCCAAAAAATAGGATCTCCAACACCTGCTAAAGGGCCCATTAAGCCAACTTTAATACCATTAATGGCACCATCATCAATATCTGCACCATTAGCTCTTTGTTCCTCCATTGCCATGGTAACCCCTAAAACCGGTGCTGCAACATACGGATGGGTATTAAAAAACTCTAGATGGCGTTTAATTGCTTGTTTACGTTCTTCACTATTTTCAGGATATAAACGACGGATCACAGGGATCATGGAAAAGCAAAAACCAAGTGCTTGCATGCGTTCAAAGTTCCACGATCCTTGAAAAAGATTGGAACGTAAGAAAACTCCGCGAATATCACCAGCAGTAAGCTTTTTTTGATTTGTCTGGTTTGCTGAAGTTGTATCTGCCATTATTCCATTCCTTAATTAATCTAATTCATTATCTAAGTCGCTATTGCCATTATTTTGCGAATTAGCAACTTGTGATTGGTTGTATTTTGGACTGAGTTGAATATAGAGGATCGCCATTACGATACCAATAACGCCTAAAGCAACTAGGTTGAAATTGGTAAATGCCGCAGTTACAAAGCCCAAGTAGAAAAATGGCATCAGATAACCTGCGCGCATCATGTTAATCACCATCGCGTAACCGACAACAACGATCATACCGCCAGCAATGTTCAATCCTTTAGTCACAACCTCAGGAATAGAATCCAGTAGGTGTTGGACTTCTGAGGTACCAACAGAGATAGCAACAATTAAAGCAGGAATAGCAATACGCATCGCCTGTAGTAACAGGGCAGAGATGTGAATTGTTGTTAATGCACGTAAATTAGCAGATTGCGCGGCGCGATCAGCGGCATGTTGGAATGCAACCGTGAGTGTCCGAACAATAATAGTCAATACTTGACCTGCGGCAGCTAGCGGGATCGCCAGAGCAATACCGGTACCGATATCTTGTCCGCCGGCAATAACAAGAATGGTAGAAATAATTGAGGCGAGTGCAGCATCAGGAGCCACAGCTGCCCCGATATTCATCCATCCAAGAGCAATCATTTCCAGTGTACCACCAATAATTATGCCTGTTTTTAGATCACCGAGAACAAGGCCAATTAGAGTACAAGCAATTAACGGACGATGAAATTGGAATTCATCTAGAATAGAACCCATACCTGCAATACAGGCAACAAGGAAAACGAGTATGATTTGAACAACGGTAAGCTCCATTGTTTATCTCCTGTAACCAACAACGTTGGTGAATCTATTTTTAAGTCGTGAATGTATAACCAAAAAAGAAAACTCATCTTTTTGCTTTTTTGATGAGAGTTAACATATCCAGTTTGTTGTCACTAGAAACTTTACGTGCTTCGAGTTCAATGCCCCGTTTAGATAATTGGTTAAAAGCCTTAATATCCTCATTATCGATCGAGATAGCATTGTTAACCTGTGTTTTACCATCACGATAGGCCATGCCACCGATATTGACAGACTTTATGTCGACGCCGCCTTCTACAATACGTAAAACGTCTGTTGGATTGGTAAATAACAGCATAACGCGTTCACCGGCATACTTAGGATTATTATAGACACGAATACATTTTGCTATATCGATCACATGCGCTGTGACACCCGGTGGCGCTACCTGCTTCAATAGAGTTGAGCGAACATGATCTTTTGCAACCTCATCGCTCACTACGATAATACGCTTAACTTTTGTCTCTTTAGTCCAGCGAGTAGCCACCTGACCATGAATTAAACGGTCATCAATTCTTGCAAGGGCAATGAACATATGACCTTGTGCGGTTGAATTGGCTGCCTGAGATGAGGGGGATGGCGTCGGTAAATTTTGCGGTTTATTGCTAGTTTGTAGACTATTTAGCGCTTTAATTTCACTGCGACCCGTTTCTATAGCAGTGGTGACTAATTCACTAAAAGTAGGATCATCATCACGGGATAGTAACGTCGCAACCAACATGGGGACGTTAACACCGGTGACGATATCATATTTGTCTTTATCCTTACTTTCGATAATGCGACTAGCGGCGTTAAATGGACTGCCTCCCCACATATCTACCAAAAATAACACACCTTGAGAAACATCGAGCTCATTAAGCTTTTGATTATATTTTTCAATTAATGTATCAGCGTTTTCACTTGGAACAAAATCGATATAAACGACATTTTGTTGTTCGCCAATCAACATTTCAGCGGTCATGAGCAACTGTTTTGCAGCAACACCATGAGTGCTAATTATAATAGCTACACTCACTACTTTTCCCCTTAGAAGTAGGTTAAATAATAAAAATGATTATTAGAGTGTACTCTCCGTTGACAGATGAATACAATCAAATAATCACTAGTATGAATAGTTTTTCATGTTATAAAGTATTAACCATAATTGTAACTAATTAATCATTTTATAGATTATCATTTAAATATAAGAAAAAATATGCCACTGATCAGAAAATTTAAAATACGTATCAATATATTTAGAGAAAGATAAATTTCATCAAACAATTTAATTTTGTTATAGTTGTTATTATCTTGTGTGAAATAATAATAAATTTTAATTAGTAATTCTATGAATATAAACTGTACTTTAATACAGGGGAAGTTTTTTGACTAATTGAATATAAAGATGGGTGATAAATAAAAATAACCCTTTTTATATTAAGGGTTATTAAATGAAAAGGAATATATTTTAAGATGTGTCCTGCATCAATCACAATGTACTTTAATAGCTAAACCTCCACGAGAAGTTTCACGGTATTTAGCGTTCATATCTTTACCTGTTTCGTACATAGTCTCGATAACTTTATCTAAAGAAATGCGTGGTTCACTCGTTCTACGTAGTGCCATTCTTGCCGCATTAATCGCTTTTACTGACGCAATTGCGTTACGTTCAATGCAAGGAACTTGAACTTGTCCTGCAACCGGGTCACAGGTGAGCCCCAAATTATGCTCCATACCAATTTCAGCCGCTATACAGACTTGTTCAGGATTGCCACCCAGTAATTCAGCTAACCCAGCAGCGGCCATTGAGCAGGCGACACCGACTTCCCCTTGGCAGCCGACTTCAGCACCTGATATAGAGGCATTCATCTTGTAAAGAATACCAATCGCTCCTGAAGCTAAAAAGTAACGGCTATAAAGTGCTGGGGTAACAGGTTCAATACAGTGATCATAGTAAGCTAAGACAGCTGGAATTATGCCGCAGGCACCATTAGTTGGTGCTGTTACCACACGACCACCGGCTGCATTTTCTTCGTTAACCGCTAATGCTAACATATTGATCAGATCAACGATCTCCATTGGATCATTAGACAGTTTTTGAGATACCGTTAACATACGATGTAATGCCGGAGCGCGGCGGGGAACGCGAAGAGGGCCGGGTAAAATGCCTTCAGTATTCAGTCCTCGTTCAATGCAGGCCTGCATGGTATGCCAAATATTAGCAAAATAGTGATCAATTTCTTCTTTCGTATGCAGCGCTAATTCATTTTTCATCACAAGATGAGAAACTGATAAACCGGTTTTTTTACAATGAAGTAACAATTCAGTTGCTGAGTTAAAAGAATAAGCTACTGTTTTATTAGTAGAGGTTTGTTGGTCAAAATGTTCTTCATCAACAATGAAGCCCCCACCTATCGAGTAATAAGTTTTACTGAAAATTTTGTTATCATTATTGAAAGCGGTAATGGTCATGCCATTTTCGTGTAATGGTAAATTATTATAATGAAAATTTATTCCGCCTTGACGTGGAAAATCAACATAATGGCTTGTATTTGCTAAAGGTAAACGTTCAGTTTGCTCAACATTAGCAATAAAATCTGCTATTGATTCGATATCAACGGTTGCTGGCAAATTACCCGCCAAACCCATAATAATAGCGATATCAGTATGATGTCCCTTGCCGGTTAATGAAAGGGAGCCATAAATATCAACAGCGATACGCGTGACGAAGGAAAGTAGATTTTTTTCGATCAATTGATCGACAAATTCTTTACCTGCTTTCATTGGTCCAACGGTATGAGAACTGGATGGGCCAATACCTACTTTAAACATATCGAAAACACTGATCACTAAAAACCCCTTGGAAAATAAAAACGATAAAATAATCACTTAATACTAAATGTTATAGTTGTAATATTACTGTATTGTAATGGAGTGCCAGTTTATCGTTTTTTTTGAAATTTACTAGTGCTAGTGAACAAAATGTAAAATAAAAAGACTTTTTATTTTTTGCCGATTTTAAATGAGTTGTAATGCTAACTTATTGAGAATAGCTGCAGTTAAACCCCAAATTAGATATTGCTCATACCGATAAAAAAACAGACGCTTTTTATCGCCGGCATTATTAATCATAATGGAATGATGATGAGTTAAAGAGACGGCATGTTCCAATGGTACTTCAAAGATAGCGGCTACTTCCGCTGGATTTCGGTAATAAGAGACCTTTGCTGATAGTAATCCAACAATAGGCGTTACTAAATAGCCACTGTGGCTTTTTATTGGCTGCATTTTTCCCAGGATTTGCACTTGATCTGGCAAGATATTGATTTCTTCGTAAGTTTCGCGTAATGCTGTTTCAATTAGGCTATGATCATTGCGTTCTCGAGCTCCACCAGGAAAAGAGATTTGACTCGCATGAAGGCGTAAGTTATCCGTTCTTTTGGTAAATAGTAGTGTGGGTTCAGGTTTACAAATAATGGCTAATAGCACGGCCGCACTTTTTTTGGCGCGATCTACATTGATAGATTGGACGGAGCCAATGGGTTCAGGTAATATTAATTGAAATCGGTTAATAAAATTATCTAATGTATTCATTAACATGGATTATTTTCTAATACAGGTAATATTCGACTCAGCTTGTCGAAAGTCTCTTGATACTCTTTTTCAGCTGTACTATCCGCCACAATTCCGCCGCCAGCCCAACAATAAAGGTATTGATTTTCAGTTAATAAAGTACGTATGCTGATATTTGTATCCATCGTACCGCAGAAACTGATATAACCAATCGCTCCACAGTAGCTATGGCGTCGATGAGGTTCAAGCTCATCAATAATTTCCATCGAGCGTATTTTCGGTGCACCGGTAATCGAGCCGCCTGGAAAGCAGGCTCTTAATAGATCAGATGCATGATAGTGAGAGGGTAATTGTGCAATAACAGTGCTGACTAGATGATGAATAGCTGGAAAAGATTCAACAACAAAAAGTTCTGGTACACTGACTGTCCCTGGTATTGCGACTTTACCAATATCATTACGCAATAAATCAACTATCATGACGTTTTCAGCGCGATCTTTGATTGATGATTGTAAACGTTTTATCTGTTCTTGATCTTCTTTAACATCCGTTAATCTGGGTAATGTGCCTTTAATTGGACGAGTTTGAATTGAATCGTCGTGCAGCCAAAGAAAACGCTCAGGGGATACACTCAATACGCAATGTTGTTCTAAACGAATAAAGGCAGAGAAAGGGGCTTGATTATTTTGATTCAGTTTAAGAAAGGCCTCCCATTCATTACCTTGATATTTGGCTTTAAAACGTTGCGCTAAATTAATTTGGTAACAATCACCATTGCGTAAATATTGATGAATTTGGCCAATTTTATAATGATATTGCTGTTCGGACATGTTACTTTGCCATTTTTCACACATTTGAAACTGTTTAGCAGGTATTTTTGTTTGATTTTCTAACCAAGCTAAGCGTTGTTCGACATTTTGATAACTAAGCAAAGTAACTATTTTTTTATGGTGATCAACGATTAATGCCCAAAGATAAACACCGATTGCCATATCGGGAAAGCTTAATTCTTTTTTTGCCTGTTCGGGCAATATTTCGATTCGCCGGCCTAAATCGTAACCCCATATACCTAGAGCACCGCCTTGGAAAGGAAGGTCACTATTCGCTGTGAAAGTGACATTCAAATGTTGCATTTCACCTTTTAATAACTCAAAAGGATCAAGTTCTGAGCTGATTTTTTCATTTTCACGGTTGATTTGCGTGATATTGTCTCTTGTTTCTAAGGTGGTTATTGGATCAGCGACCACAATATCAAAACGGTTATGTGGGTGGTTGGCGTTACCTGAATGTAACAACATCGCCCATGGTTGGTTGGCGATAGCATTAAAATAATTTAAAGCCGCATCTAATGAATAAGGTAATTGAATTTTTTGCAGGCGCATATTTAATTAGGCAACGATAAAGGTTATTAACGAATATACTATCATAAAATAACGTTTTTCATAGGCTAAACTATGCTAATGTTATATTGATAATGATGTTTAAATTAAAAATGAGTAAAAATAAATGTTTTCAAAAATGCCCACGTTAAATCATCAAGAGCAACAAGAAGCGGCTGAGCGCATTCATCAATTGATGGCTGAAGGAATGAGTAGTGGAGAAGCAATTGCTTTGGTCGCAAAGGAAATACGTGCAAAACATGCCACTAAAGAGCAAGTTTATAACGATCTTAAATAAAAAACTTTTTTACGTGATCGCATATTGTTGATGTGAAGGATACGGCTTTACACCACTACTTACACTTACTAATCTTAAAAAATATTTAGGAGTAAATATGAAAGTGATGAATAGGCTTTTTATGTTGCTTGCTATGATATTGTTCACGTTAGTATCTTTTTCAATGACTGCTCAGTCAATTGAAATTAATGAGGTAAGAACGGCTAAATTTATCAGTTGTGATAATTTAAGCCAACAGCAAATTGGCGCAAAAGTGAAAAATGATTTTATTCAAACTCGCTTGCCATACTGGGATGAAGATAAAAAACTACTTGGCCCAAAGGTAGTGGTGTGGATTAATAACAATAGCATTACACCAATTAAAAATGGTTATAAAATCCTTTTGACTGTTCGAGGAGCGAGAAAAGATCTTAACTACCAGGTCATTGTTAATTGCCAAAATGAGACCATTAGTTATCAGATAGATAGTCATTAAAGATTGATAAATTAACAGCAAAAGTTGTCACTATGGTAATGTTTATATTATCCCTTTCGCGGGTCGTAAGGTAATCGATTGAGAGTAAGCGAAATTTTGCGAAATAGAGTAAGTCGCTTACGGAAATGTTCTCGTAAATAAGGAGCTTGCTCTGCTTCAACTTTATCCGCGATAACCGGCATATTATACCTTTCTTTAAAAGCGACACTTGCAGCGGCAAGATCAAGGTTTAATTTTTCCCTCTCCTCTTTTGCTAATTCGGCAAGATTATAACTCATACTCGTATTTCCAACCTCATCAAATCTGACTACTAAATAAATTTTAGTCAACGAGACACGGTTTGTCTTGAATAAATATGTAACTGTTTATTATTACTATAATATTTTAATACTGTTTGTGATCAAAATGAGCGGTTTTAACCTGGTTTTTGATCAAATAACGATTAATTTTAATTTTATTTTTATTACAACACCTTTATTATTCATATTACTGGAGATAATAAAATTGAATTTTTATTTAATAGCATAGGAATTGTGAACAATGTTACAGCAAGAGATGGTTAATAAATTAAATAAACAGCTTAATTTAGAATTTTTTTCAGCTAATTTCTATCTTCAAATGAGCGCATGGTGTAATTATAAAGGTTTTGAGGGTGCTGCGATGTTTTTAAAAGCCCATTCTCAGGAAGAGATGGGGCATATGCAACGGTTATTCAATTATCTTAGTGATACAGGTGAAATGCCGATATTAGGTCAAATTGATGCGCCAACTGGGAAATTTAATTCAATAAAAGAGGTTTTTGAAAAAACTTATCTACATGAACAAAATATTACACATGAAATTAATGCTCTTGTAGATCTTGCATTGGAGATGAAAGACTATTCGACATTTAATTTTTTGCAGTGGTATGTTGCTGAACAGCATGAAGAAGAGAAGTTATTCAAATCAATTTTGGATAAGTTTGAGCTAGTTGGAGAAGATGGTAAGTCACTATTTTTATTAGATAAAGAGTTGAAAGGCATGTCTAACGTTGTGCATGTTTAATTGATAGCTTCCCACTTTGAATACCAGTGGGAAGTTTATTTTCTCTATTAGCATTTTGTTTTAACTTTTTTGATCAATCTAAAAATAAAAAACGGCTATATAAATTATTTTCAATAATATGAATGATATTGTAAGTAATAGTATTTCATGATTATAAATTATAAGGAAATATGGATATGGTAAAGTTTAGTAGATTAGTATTACTATTAACAATAACAGTCTCTTTTCCTGTCATTTCAGCGCCACCAATTGTAACTGTTAGTAAAAAACAGTTTGGTGACAAATGGATTTTTAAACGTGAGGAAGTAATGCTTGAGTGCCGTACTAATGGCGCATTATTTGTTATAAATCCTAGTACATTAATGCAGTATCCTCTCAATAATATAGCGGTAGAGCAGATGAAAAAACGTGAAATTATTGCATCTCCACTTTCAGCTATTTTATTGAAACCCACAAATTTATCACAGCAAAAAATAGATATCACACCAATACTTAAAACCGCGCAAAATCTTTGTAAAACTAATTAAAAATTATTTATTGATTCATAATATCTATCAAAATAGTTTTGGCGGCGATATTATTTAAATAAAGGCTATCCCTAAACTTTAAAAATTTGTTAATTTTTGGTTGCTACCTAAAATTTTAACAAAACATATCGGGTATATTTCGATCTTTATAAAAAGTATGGGTTATTCAAATTTAATTTTCGGCTAGACAAATATTTTGTTCTATAAAAACAATTAATGTTAATTTAATGTAATAAATATGTTTTTGTTGCTGGCTAATTTTGTAACTGACAGCTAGTATTAAATTGCATTTTGTTACGTCTCTATGACACATTTTAGCGCACGGCTCTCTAGAGCCATTTCCCAAGACCGAGTATTGGAATTAGCTCGGTCTCTTTTTTAATACCACTGTGATTAAACTATTCTCATAACCCAATGATGTTTTTTTTTATCATAGTAATGGCGATAGAGAAGAACAGGTTTATTATCTAATGTGGCAGGAATACTCGTATTTTCATCCCAGCCATCAAGTTGCATACAAAATTCAGTATCTGATTCACATGGAATACTGATAGTATTTTCAGCTGCGTCAGACAAGAGTGCATCATCAATAACATAGGTGGAAATTTTTAGTTTTGCCTTTTTCATAAGTGATCCCCACTAATTATTCAAAATGTTAATAAATCGCTATAGGTACTTTAAGCTCTTAGAATAGTATAGATGGAACTCTTTTCCAAAATTATTGCTGCGGTGGTGGCTTAGCGGCTTTTTTTACTATTATTTATTGAAAATTAACAAATTTAAATAATTTTTATATTGATTGAAAATTTGCTTTAGACCAAATAAAAAAGATACCGACTTACAGATAAGTTGCTTTGGGTCAATATTGCTAATGTAAAATAGAATTAGCTCTTAGATTAAGAGGATAAAAGGGATGGCCGAATAATTATCGCTGGTTTTTTTGTTATATGTTATTACTAAAAATGTTTATAATTTTTTTATTGAAACTTTTTTCATAATTAATAATTAGCTAAAATTTGAATTAGTTTTCATTTGTTGTGTGATCTGACCGAGCAATTAAATTACAATAAGTTAAAAAATATCACGATTAATATAGCGAATTGTTAACCTTAAGAGATAAAAACAATTACCATATCGATGATTTTTTATCTGCAAGACGCGTATATGTAAAATTTGACAAACGGAATGTTATGAGAAAAAAAGCCTTTTATCATGATCTTTCATGTGATTTAACTAGCTTAATTGCTGGTGAATATGATTTTATTGCCACACTTGCCAATACCAGTGCTCTACTTTTTGCAAAATTAGATAATATTAATTGGCTAGGGTTTTATCTGAAAAGTCGTGATACGCTTGTGCTTGGGCCTTTTCAGGGTAAAGTTGCATGTGTGCGTATAGCGCAAGGAAAAGGTGTTTGTGGGACTGCTTTTATGGAAAATAAAGTACAGCGTATTGCCGATGTTCATTCTTTTGCCGGCCATATTACTTGCGATAGTTTCAGCCGATCAGAGATAGTTTTGCCGCTGGCAGTCAATGGACAGTTAATTGGGGTATTAGATATTGATAGTCCTATTTTTAATCGTTTTGATGAAGAGGATGAAAATGGTCTAAGAGCCTTAGTTGTAATACTTTGTAACTACATGAAAGCGTGTGTTATAGCAAAATATCCACAAATTAATGTAATTTAACAGTTGGTTTGCGTGGCAATTGTCTGCAACGCTATTATAATATCGCCTGTTCATGCCTGCGTTGGTTGGCAAAACCGTTGTAATCAGGAAATTTCATGGAAAATCAACCTAAGTTGAATAGTAGTAAAGAAATAATTGCTTTTTTGGCTAAGCGTTTTCCTCACTGCTTTATTGCTGAAGGTGAGGCTCGTCCACTGAAGATTGGAATCTTTCAGGATATTGTGGCGAGACTGACCGAAGAGGATGGCATCAGTAAAACTCAATTGCGATCTGCTTTGCGGATGTATACTTCTAGTTGGCGTTATCTATATGGCGTTAAAGAAGGTGCTAAACGTGTTGATTTAGATGGCAACGATTGTGGTGATCTGGAATCAGAACATGTGGAGTACGCCCGTCAACAGCTGATAGAAGCGAAGGCTCGTATTCAGGCTCAACGTACAGAGCAAAAATTAAGAAAACGGGAATTACAACAGAAAGCACAGAATACAGAGAACGAAAAAGCCTTACCGGCAACTTCAAGCAAAAGAAATGAGGCCTCGCGCTCAACGACTAAGGAAATAAATAAAAAAAATAAACATTCTTCTTACTCTAAAAATCAAGCTAAAAAAGCCCATAATAGTAAAATGGCCAATCTAACCAAATTACAGTCGGTAACGGATATTTCTACATTAAAAGTTGGTCAAGCTTTAAAGGTTATGGTTGGCCAAAGTATTGTAGATGCATCAGTGCTTGAGATAGCTAAGGATGGGGTTCGGGTACAATTGACCACAGGACTGGCAATGATTGTACGCGCTGAGCATTTAAAGTTCTGATACGGAGGCCAATCACTGCATGAATAATTATATTAAACTGGCTTTTGTGTTTGGTATAACTACACTGGCTACTTCATTCGCAGATACTGTAGCGCCTCCAACACTATTAACAGCTCAGAAGCTTCCTCAGCTTCACCAGGAACGTCAGCATGCCATTATTAGCGAAAGAGTTGTTTCACGCTTTACGCGTTCTCACTATCGTCAATTTGATTTGGATGAAAACTTTTCTAGCAAGATTTTTGATCGCTATTTAAATCTGTTGGATTATAGCCACAATGTTTTTTTACAATCGGATATTGATAAATTTGCTAGTGAAAAAAGCAAAGTAGGACAACAGCTTGAAACCGGTCATTTGAATGAGCTATATGCGATATTTAATTTAGCACAACAGCGGCGTTATGAACGTTTTCAATACGCTTTATCACGGCTTAATATGCCGCTAGATTTTGCTAGTAACGATGTCATTGAAGTTGATAGAAGTAAAGCGCCTTGGCCTAAAACCATTGAGGAGCTAAATAGACTGTGGGACGCGAAGGTTAAGTTTGATTGGTTGAATCTGAAACTGTCAGGTAAAAATGACAAAGAAATTAAGCCAATATTAACCAAACGCTATAATTTTGCACTAAAACGTCTAGCACAAACGCAAAGTGAAGATGTTTTTCAGTTGATTATGAATGCTTTTGCACGAGAAATAGATCCGCATACTAACTATCTCTCTCCCCGCAATACGGAACAGTTCAACTCAGAGATGAGTTTATCATTAGAAGGGATAGGCGCAGTACTTCGGCAAGATGAAGATTATATTATTATCAACTCCATGGTGGCAGGTGGCCCGGCAGCAAAAAGTAAATTATTAAAGGTTGGTGATAAGATTATTGGTGTAGGCCAAACGGGTAAGGCGATGACAGATGTTGTTGGCTGGCGACTGGATGATGTTGTTGCTCTAATCAAAGGCCCTAAAGGCAGTAAGGTACGTCTTGAAGTAATTTCAGATTCAAAAGGTGCCAAGCCACATACCGTGACATTAATTCGTGAGCATATTCGACTGGAAGATAGAGCAGTGAAACTCACGATCAAAAATGTTGGTAAGAAAAAAGTAGGTGTACTTGATATTCCCGGTTTTTACGTTGGATTAACCAATGATGTTAAAGCACAGTTACAAAAAATGACTAAAAGTCATGTCGTGGCACTTGTAATTGATTTACGAGGTAATGGCGGTGGTGCTTTAACCGAAGCAGTATCATTATCGGGTTTATTTATCCCAAGTGGTCCAATTGTTCAGGTGCGTGATAACAACGGCAAAATTCGTCAGGATATGGATGATGATGATGTTGTTTATTATAAGGGCCCACTTACAGTATTAATTGATCGCTTTAGTGCTTCAGCGTCAGAAATTTTCGCTGCGGCGATGCAAGATTATGGTCGCGCATTAATTGTTGGAGAATCATCCTTTGGTAAGGGAACTGTTCAACAATACCATCCTTTGAGTCGTGTTTATGATCACATGTTACGCCCAGATTGGCCTGCTCTAGGCTCTGTCCAATACACTATTCAAAAGTTTTATCGTATCAATGGTGGAAGTACTCAGCGCAAAGGTGTAACACCGGATATTATTATGCCAACAGGTATAGATCCAGCTGAGACAGGTGAAAGTTTTGAGGATAATGCCTTACCTTGGGATAGTATTGCACCTGCTAGCTATAGTGTTATTGGTAATATTAGCCAATATGTGGCTAATTTGATTGCTAATCATAAGGAACGTATAGCGAAAAATCCTGAGTTTAAATATATTGAGGAAGATATTGCCCGCTATAGTGCAATGAAAGCCAATAAAAATATTATTTCGCTTAATTATGTTAAGCGAGAAAAGGAAAATAAAGAAGTTGACGCTATTAAATTACGTCGTGTTAATGAACGTTTTGCTAGAGAAGGTAAAGCATCATTAAAAACGATAGATGATTTACCTAAAAATTATGAATTGCCTGATCCATACCTTGATGAAACGGTGAAAATTGCCGTAGATCTTGCCGATTTGGAAGTACAGCATCAGGCTAAACAATAATTAAAATTCACTTATAAACAAAAACCGGCTTTTGCTGGTTTTTTTGTATATAGAGTTTTGTTAATATTTAATGAAAATTTTTTACATCAATTCAAGGTTCATTATTTTATAATTTAACCTGGAAGTTCCTCTCTTTTTAAGCGATAACAATGTTATCTGTGCTATAGCTAAAATACGGCTATTTAAAGAGATATTAAGTTTATAATTTATTGCTGCTTGAACTACCTATTTTTATTTTATTCTTATATATAATCAGGTCTATTGTATAAGAATGTTTGATTTTTTTAGTGTTTTATTAATAATTTATTATTAATTTAATAACTCTTGCATAAAATATGACTATTATATTTTTTTGCTGAGCAGTAAGTTTTTTTGCGCATAATCAAACAAATAATTTTAACTCAATAAGCAAAAAATGAAGCCATAATTGACCCGCTTGCGGTTATTTTGTATAGTTTTTAACTATAGTAGTTTTATTGAAAACAATAAGTTATATCAACAAGTTGTTATTTTACCATCAATAAAAATGCAAGCTTATGCTGGCTTTTTTGTAAAAATGTAAAGTTGCGTGATTTTTTCATATCTGCACAACAAAGGGCTTGAAAAATAGTTAAAAAACATTATTTATATTACTAATTTAATGTTAATCGTTATTAATTAATTAAAGGAAAGCAATTTTTATGATGCGAATCGCCTTGTTTTTACTTACAAACTTGGCAGTCATGTTTGTATTTGGGATTATTTTAAGTTTGACTGGTATCCAGGGACAAAGCGTTCCCGGGCTAATGATTATGGCTGGTCTTTTTGGTTTTGGTGGCTCATTTATCTCATTATTAATGTCAAAATGGATGGCATTGCGTTCTGTTGGAGGGCAAGTGATTGAAAGTCCGACAACAGAAACGGAACATTGGTTGTTAAATACCGTCAAGCGTCAGGCTGATCAGGCGGGTGTTAAGATGCCAGAAGTTGCTATCTATCAGGCCCCCGATATTAATGCTTTTGCTACTGGAGCTCGTCGTGATGCGTCATTGGTTGCTGTTAGTACTGGTTTACTAGAAAATATGGATCGTCATGAAGCCGAAGCGGTTATTGCTCATGAGATCAGTCATATTGCTAATGGTGATATGGTAACAATGACTTTATTACAAGGGGTAGTAAATACTTTTGTCATTTTTATTTCACGCATTATCGCTCAGCTGGCGTCTGGATTTTTGTCAAATAACAATAATGACAGCGAAAGTAGCCAGGGCAACCCAATGATTTACTTTGCAGTATCAATGGTGTTAGAAATTGTATTTGGTATTTTGGCCAGTATTATTACTATGTGGTTCTCGCGTTATCGTGAATTCCGCGCAGATGCTGGTTCGGCTCATTTAGTGGGTAAAGAAAAAATGATTGCTGCGCTACAGCGTCTAAAAACAAGTTATGAACCGCAGGAAGCTGGCAGTATGATGGCTTTTTGTATTAACGGCCGTTCTAAGTCTTTTAGTGAGTTGTTTTTATCTCATCCCCCTCTCGATAAACGCATTGAAGCTTTACGTATGGGCACTTATCTTAATCGATAACACCCTAGCTAATCCCACCAAATGAGGTGGGATTTTTTTATTAACTACGATAGGCAGTTTTGATTTGTTCGATTATTCTTTTAAAAACTTCGGCTTGTTTAGGATCCTGCATAGTAAGCATTTCTTTTTCCATACTGAGTATAGCTCTTCCCGCATCAGCTTGATTTAGTGCTTTTAATATATAGGTTATAAAAGTTTTCAAGCAACCAATTTCAGTAGCAATGGTTTCCGTATCAGGAGTACTCGAACAATCATTTGTCATTTTTTTGCCTCAATCAATTAAAAATAAAGCAATAGTTACTATGGCGTATTTTACACAGTTGTGGAATTTAATATAAGACTTTATACAAATTTTTTAATTTAAAAAATCTATTTAATATAATATTAACTATTTGATTTTTGTTTTTATAATATTTCTTTATCGCTTCTGTTTTGCAGCTATAAATGGCGAAGAAAAGGAATAAAAACAGGATTGCTGATAAGTGCGGAAGTTATTGCAGTTTAGGTAAAAATATTTAATTTATCTACGTAAAGATATTCACAATTATTTTATCACTTTTATCTTATACTTTAAAAGTTGGAATAAAACATTTAGATGGAGGTGTGTATGTATAAGGTTATTTTAGTAGCTGTTGATATTGCACAAGAAGAATTAACAAGTAAAGCTATACGACAGGCAGTACAGTTTGCAAAAGTTTCAGGAGCTAAACTCAATTTTATTCATGTATTGCCTATTTCATCGGCGATTATAAATGCTTATGCATTGGGATATATGGAAATAAAGGATCGGGCCACATTAAAAGCAGAAGATGATATGCAAAATCTACTTGAACCCATCGATTTACCCGCGGATCGCCTGGGTTATACCATTGCTTTTGGCTCACCGCGTGATGAAATTGTCAGTCGAGCAGAAGAAATTAACGCTGATATCATCATTCTTGGTTCAAGAAGCCCTAACATAACAACTCATCTTTTAGGTTCGACGGCGGCAGGTGTGGTACGTTATGCAAAAACATCTGTATTAGTGGTGAGATAAAAATTAATAATCAAAATTAAAAGTTTAATTATTTATTATTTTAACGGCTAGTTTAATCAATTTATTGCTTTAGTAGGGTATTTTATATTGATAAGTAAGGAAATTAAGATTTAATGCTTACCGTTTTAAGGAGTAAATATGTATAAAATCATTCTTGTTCCAATTGATATTTCAGAAAAGGAACTAATAAAAAAAGCACTTAAACATGCACTATATATTGCTAAATTATCTGATGCTAAATTGCATTTTTTTCATGTTGCCCCTGATATGTCCCGTTATTCAATGAGTTATAGTTATCACTATGATTTATTAGCTAATTTTGCCAAAAAGACGATTGAAAGTTCAGAAAAACAATTAGAAAAAATAGTCAAACATATTGATTATCCTAAAGAAAAAATTTCTTATTCTGTGGAAATGGGCTCACCTAGAGATAAGGTTTTATCAGAAGCAGAAAAAATTGGCGCCGATTTGATAATAGTTGGCTCCCGCCGACCCAATATTGCCACCCATTTGCTAGGTTCGAATGCTTCAGCTATTGTTTCTAATGCCCCGATTTCGATATTGATAGTTCGGTAGTTAATATTATTTTAATGCAAAAATTTAGTTAATTTTCCTGTTTTCAGGTTGGGTTAATCATATGATTTTATTTTAATCATATTAAATGAAAGAAATCGCCTTAATTATTAGTCGTTGTAAATTAGATTATTGACGGAAAAGTATGACTAATTTTGATCTAAAGAGAGGGTTATTAATCATGTTGTCTGATATGGTCAACAACTTGATTCGCTATCAATTACTATCAATAAAATTTTGTAGGTATAGGCCAAAAAATGGAATATGTTGCATCTAATTTTCATACTGAAACTGAAACTGAAAGGCAAAGAAAAATTACTCGCTTATGTATTCAATGTGCTCAGTTGCTTTTTCAACACGGCGCTGAAAGTATGTTAGTGGAGCAATTATCAACTCGATTAGGTATTGCTTTAGGGATGGATCAAGTTGATAGCGCGATTTCTTCTAATGCCATTGTATTAACAACCGTTATTAACGGTCGTTGTATGACGTCTACCCGCAAAAATATTGATCATGGCATAAATATGCATGTAGTGACTAAGGTTCAGCACACGGTGATATTGGCTGAATATAAATTATTAGATAGCGATAAGGTTCAACAACGCCTGGCCGAAATAAAACCACTACGTTATCCTCGTTGGTTACTGGTTTTTATGATTGGATTATCTTGTGGCTGTTTTTGTAAGCTAAATGGCGGCGGCTGGGATGGTTGCTTGGTCACTTTTATTGCCAGTAGTTGTGCAATGTATATTCGACAAATTCTTACAGCCCAATATATGAATCCATTGATTAATTTTTGTATAACCGCCTTTGTGGCTACCACCGTATCTGGTTTTGTATTAAAGATCCCTTATTTTTCTAATGCATCGACGGTTTCTATGGCAGCCAGTGTGTTACTGTTAGTTCCTGGATTTCCATTAATTAATTCTGTGGCAGATATGTTTAAAGGCCATATCAATACTGGATTAGCGCGTTGGGCAATGGCAAGTTTGCTGACATTAGCGACTTGTATTGGTATAACCATGGCGATGGCTGTTTGGGGATTAAGAAATTGGGCATAATATTTTTATTAACCTTAATTGAAAAAATGTTATTAGCTGCAATACCAGCAGCTGGTTTTGCCATGGTCTTTAATGTACCAGTACGGGCGTTAAAATATTGTGCTTTACTTGGCGCTACAGGTTATGGTTTTCGTATGATACTAATGGAAATGGGCTTTAGTATTGAATGGGCAAGTTTTTGCGCTGCAATTTTAATTGGTATCATTGGTATTCAATGGTCACGCTGGTGGTTAGCACATCCAAAAGTGTTTACCGTTGCGGCGATTATTCCGATGTTCCCAGGGATAAGTGCTTATATTGCGATGATATCGTTAGTAAAAATTGCTCATTTGGGTTATAACGCTGAGTTACTTGAGACATTAGTAACACATTTTATTAAAACCTTATTTATAGTCGGCGCTTTATCTGTTGGTTTATCTATTCCTGGGTTATGGTTATATCGTAAGCGTCCACGAGTTTAGTTTTGTACTGAATTTAAGGTAATATCAAATTGTTGCTTACCTGATATTATGATTTTAATATTTAGTTCATCTGCTGAAAATTTAGTCATAATCACTTTAGCATCTTTTTCTTGAGCATGTTTTTTAGTCACATCAATTAATTCTTCTTTTAAGAGTTTTATTAATGTATACATTTTATTTTCTAAATGAAAATTAAATTTTATTTTTGTGTAATGTATTTTAAAGTGTTAATTATATTTTTATACAAAAAAAGATATTCTTTTTATAGATATTCATCATATAAAATAAGAAAATAAAATTAAATTTTTTCATGCAGTTGCGCTAATAATGAAAAAATTATATGCCTAAAATGTTCAATTTATATATTAATTTTAACCAGGATGTTAATTTTGAATTTAATCCATTCTTTAGCGGTAATCATTACCGTGACAGTAGTTTTTTGTGCACCATTTAATTTATCAGCGACACCCACTAGTTTTGACGAAGCAAAAAAAATTGCCCGTAATGAAGTTTACTTTGATCAAGCTGCTGGAAATCAAGGCACGCTTTATTGCGGATGCCGATGGCAATGGATGGGAAAAAGTGGTGGTAGGGTAGATTTAACTAGCTGTGGTTACCAAGTCAGAAAACAGATAAATAGAGCTCAGCGGATAGAGTGGGAACATATTGTGCCGGCATGAGTATTTGGTCATCAACGCCAATGTTGGCAAAATGGCGGGCGAAAGAATTGTGTAATGACAGATCCGGTTTTTCGCGCCATGGAAGCCGATCTGTATAACATTGCACCTTCAATTGGTGAAGTCAATGGTGATAGAAGTAACTTTAATTATGGTCAACTCCCATCTTCAGTGTTAACTTCTTATGGTCAATGTCAAAGTCGGGTGGACTTTAAAAACCGTATTTTTGAGCCCAGAAATGAAGTAAAAGGCCAAGTTGCCCGGGTTATGTTTTATATGTATGACCGATATAATCTCAATATGTCAAAGCAACAACAACAGCTATTAATTGCCTGGGATCGACAATATCCAGTTAATGGTTGGGAAAAGTTGTAAAATGAGCGCATTGGTAAAATTACCGGCCACTATAACCCGTTTGTAACCGGTGAATTAACCTGGCAATTAGGCCATAAAAATCAGGCCATAAAAATCAGGCAGCCGGTCTATTAGCGATCACCGCTGAAACAGACAACAAAGTAGATAAAATAAAACCTAATATTTCCGATATGGCGAACAATTATCTTACCTCGGTAATTAAAGGTAACCAAATCAGTCAAATATATCACTTTTCTCATTGTCAGGGATACAAGGTTTTATCAGCAAAAAATAGTATTGTTTTCGAAAATGAGCAGGCAGCGATTGCTGCGGGTTATCGGTTAGCAAAAAATTGCCAGCGGCAATAAAAAACATTTATTATCAAATAAATAGCATATTATCACGCTAGTCTTATTAACTCGGCTATGAATAGATTATCAAGTGACTGGAGGCGATTGTTTGCGTAATAAAGTTGACAGGCAAGCAATAATCTACAATATTTTTTGTATCAGAGATGTTAAATTATTTTTTATAATCAATTAATGAATATAAAATAATATTAAGTTGTTGAAGATGTTTTATAGTCGTAGTTCTGTGTTTGATGATGTTCAACATAGGGGATATAGATGATAAAATGTTTAAAAAATACTCTTCAGACGTCAACCGGTTATAAGTTATCCATAACATGCAAAATGGAGAAATTTGTAACCGGTTTTTTCATGCACATCATAAAATTGGAGTCAATTTTCTGTTTTAAATAGCTTTTTTGTGTAGATATTCAAATATTATTACCATCGAAATATAGACTATCGAAAGGTAACACTATGAGTAGACAGAAAGCTGCAACAAGAGCACGCCGAGAATTAAGAAGATCTTTAAGAAAAGAAAGCCGTTCGTCTCGTTTAAAAGAGATCAACAATGTGGCATCTTTTGCTGATTTTACAGGTATTGAAACCATTGGTATGGCATGTGAAACTCGTGATCGTTCTCCCATTATGCCTCGCAGTGAAGCACAAAGAAAATATATTGAAGCGATTAAGTGGCAAAAATTGATTTTGGCAAATGGTGAAGCAGGATGTGGTAAAACGTTCATTAGTTCTGCAATGGCTGCTGATGCCCTTATTAATAAAGAAATTAATAAAATTATCGTAACTCGTCCGGTTCTACAAGCAGAGGAGGATTTGGGTTTCTTACCAGGTGATATGGCAGAGAAATTCGCGCCTTTCTTTCGGCCGGTATATGATATTTTAGCCAAAAGATTGGGTCACTCTTTTCTCCAGTACTGCCTACGGCCTGAGATAGGTAAAGTAGAAATCGCGCCTTTTGCTTACATGCGTGGTCGAACCTTTGAAAACGCCTTTGTGATCCTGGATGAAGCGCAGAATGTGACTGCCAATCAGATGAAAATGTTTTTAACTCGCTTAGGAGAAAATGTAACTGTAGTTGTCAATGGTGATGTTTCCCAATGTGATTTACCGTTAGGGATCATTTCTGGTCTGGAAGATGCGTTACGACGTTTTAATTGCGACGATTTGGTTTCTGTCGTGACATTTACCATTGGCGATTGTGTCCGCTCTGAGCTCTGCCATAAAGCCTTATTAGCCTATGAACTGTAATTAATCGATTGTTTATTTGCATAGCGCCCAGACAATCTGGGCGCTATTTGTTTTTGCCTAGCAAACAAAACTATTTAATCTATTCTAGATATGCCCATCTGATGGCCATATTATCAGTAAATAGTAAAGTAGGTTTTTTGCTTTATGCTGTGGTGAATAGCAGTAAACAAAGCAATAACGCAATAACGCAATATAGTGTTCAACATATTGCTCAGGCTTTTGTCACAGCAAGTCGTTAACTGAATTTAATTAACATCAATAATCCTATCAAAGATAGTGGTAATTTAATCACTGGCTTTTATTTATTAAATATAAAATTATAAAAATTGTATTTAATTTTAGGAATAAAAACAAAATAGCATCACTTAAATTTAACATCTTGAATTACAAATAAAAATATTGATCATTATAATAATAACTAATTAACTTATTGATTATTATATATTGCCTATTAAATTTTTCCTTTCTATTTTGGAGACGATAGCTTTCATCCTCATATTTATTCAAATATAGAATATAGGTAATGCTATGAAAAATAAAAATATTAGTTATAGCAGCAAAATAGTTTATCTCATTGCCAGTTATCCTCTGTTGCCGGTTTTTAGCTCCACTATTCAACCGGCGAATGACAAAACTCAACTAACGGTTAAAAATCAAATTCCTATTATCAATATAGCAGCGCCAAATCAGGCCGGTATTTCTCATAATCACTATCAGCAATTCAATATATCGCCGCAAGGTGCGGTCTTGAACAACGCTATCCGACCCACTCATAGTGAACTAGCTGGTCAACTGGCTAAAAATGAACAGTTGGTTGAGCGGGCAGCAAGCTTGATCATTAATGAAGTAACCGGCTCATCTTCTTCACAACTTAATGGCAAATTGGAAATCGCAGGTAGGAAAGCGGATTTGATCATCGCTAATCCTAATGGCATCAGCTGTGATGGTTGTCGTTTCAACAATATTGGCGGATTAACCTTAACAACGGGCCAGCCGACACTGAATCAACGAGGCGAATTTAACCATTTGAGGGTTAATAAAGGTGATATTACGATCCTTAATAAAGGGCTCAATAGTGGTAGTCAAAATTATACTGAGATGATCAGTCAGACTGCTACGATCAATGCCAGTATTCACAGCAAAACTATTAGCTTACTGCAAGGCACTAATGCGATTGACTATCAGACTGGAAAGATTTCCCAAATACCTAACCCGAGCCTAAAACCACAATTTGCCGTTAACATTACCGCACCAGGTGGCATCTATGCTAATCAAGTTAAAATAATTGCTACCGAGCCAGACAGTGAGGTGAAGCTGGACAATATTAAAACCAGTGAAAGAGATTTATTTGTTTCTGCTAAAGGTAAACTGACGCTAGGTCATATTACCACTAAAGGACATTTAACCGCCAAAGCGCCAGCAGTTATAATCCCAGCAACCAGTGAAATTTTATCTCAACAAGATCTATTAGTTGAAAGCGATAGCCTAATTAATCAAGGTAAAATAACCGCTCAACAAAATATGCATCTATTTAGTAATATCATCCGTAATCAAGGTGAAAGCGCTAAAATTGAAGCCTATAACAATCTCTGGCTGCAAAAAAATGCCCGAGGTGAGCTCAGTGAAAGGATTGAAAATAGCGCGGCCACTATCTCAACGCAAACCGGTGATCTGTTCCTGAGAGCCAAGCATGTAATTAACCAAACTAATAACCCTAACATCACGCAACAATTAATAACACCGGACAGTAATAAAGTTAAAGAGTATGTTGTCAGAGCGTATGGCCACGGTGTTGTTCTCAGCAAAAAACTAAAACCAATTATCAGATCAATGGTAAACAGCGCTGGTTTGGTGAAATTGATCCATTGTTTACGCAATTTGTGCAATTGGAGAAAACGAGTTACACATTAGCTTCCCCGCTAGTCGTTGGGCGCATTTCTGCCGGTAACAATCTCTATATTAAAAGTGATCAATTAGTTAATGATAAATCGATTATTGAGTCCCGCAATGATAGTTATCTGCACAGTAAGAATATCACTGCCATTAGCCAAAAACTGGGTGAAAAATCCGTCTGGGTAGCTATGCACAATGCGTTAGATCAATCGGCTAATTATATTTTACTGCAAGGATCTTTACATCAAATATTCGGTTATATACCAGCTCATCATGCTTATCAAAAAAGTGATTATGAAGATGCTCGCATTCGTTATTTTGTCGATTATGGTCAATATCTGTCATTTATACCGGCAGACATAGCAGAAAAAGCACCTTATGAGTCATTCATTTATGACAGCGCGACTCACTTAATACCCGTTAACCAGCCAGAAATAGGCCTTTGGCGGGATCACGATTTTTTAGCGGCCAGATTTTCAGCGACCAATAACCTGGTTATCACTGCGGATAACATACAATTCAATAAGATCTATCCACAGCCGCTTAATTCCGTGGCTGAATTACATGAAAAGTTCGATGATAAACAACTTTTAGTCGGCAAAAATATTACCCTAAATAGTAAACAGCTCACTGGCTCATTATCAGCCCAGGCACAAAATAACCTGTCTATTAGCAGTGAAAATATTCTACTCAATAATAGCGAGCTTAGCGCTAACAACGAACTTAACCTGATCGCTAAGAATGACATTGCACTAACGGATACCGGATTAGCAGGCCATAATGTGCTGCTACTGAGTAAAAATGGGGCTATCAGCTATCAGGCAGCTGAATATCACCGCTACGATGACGATGATTTTTGGCAGTATGATTTGTTTCCAGATGAAGACTTATTTCCTTACTTTGATATAGCGCCAAAATATAAATTGCTTGCGGCGAAAAACCGGTTGGATATGATTGCCGGCCAGGATATACAAATTGATAACAAAGTGGCGTTAAATGTGCCAATAATCAATATTACCACTAATGGCAGTATTTATTTCAATCGCCCGGAAAAAGCGTTGTTTAACAAACCGCTGCATTATGATCGATTAGAACTGAACTTAAAATCAATCTATGATTTCCATGATAAAGAATATCATCAACGCGACTTAGAAACGAGTGAGCAATATCAACCTAAATGGCAAAAAGCGCGCCATATTTTACTTAATGCCGGTAAAGATATTGTTTTTAATGGCGTAGACTTACAGGCTGAGCAAGGGATAGAAGTCTTCGCTGGTAACGATATTCAGTTAGCACCCGCGCCATTTAAGCTACAAGACAATTTTTATCTGCTATTAAAACGTCGTTTTACCAATTTGGATACCTTAGCGGCATCGTTTTATTCCCCACAGCTTAAATCGCCTTTTGATTTGAGTAGTAATATAAAATCACCCACAACCCAAGCATTTAAATCTTATTTGACCTCTGAGGGGACTTTACTGCTCAATGCAGGTCGCGATCTTAACTTGCAGGCCGCCGAATTATCCTCTAAGCAAGCCACCCATCTCTTTGCTGGACGTAACATTGATCTCTCTGTCAAGATCCTGACAACCGATTTAATCGCCCAAAAAGAGCTTCAACAGACTTATCAACCACAAAGTTTCACGCCAGTGGTACACTCGGGTGGCGCATTACATATGGTGGCCGGTGAAAATCTTTTTTTACAAGCCGCCAATATTAAAAGTGGTGGGGCAATGGCACTGACCGCCGGCAATGAGTTTGTCATTGATTACGTACCTTATCGAGCAGAAATCGAATCCGATGGCTATCATGAAAAACTTCGTCACCTAACTACGCAACTACACAGTGGTGGTCGTTTAGATTTATTCAGTAAACAACACTTGCTTATCAAAGGCGCTCAACTACTGGCAACTGGCGATATTACGCTGGTATCGGCCGGCAATACAGAATTAAAAGCGCTAAAAAATCGCGATCACGGTTGGCAGCATGGCAAATTAATTGATAAAACCTATCAACAAGGGGTTGAAATTGAAAGCTGTGGCGCGCTTAACATCCTCGCTGGTGGCCATCTGCTTTTTCAGGCCGCTAAGCTTAAGGCACAGCGGATAATGGATATTGCTGCGCAAGGAGGCTATCTCTACGCTCAGGCGATGGAAGAGACTGAACACTATGAAGAAAAACGTAAAAGTTGTAATCGTTGGACATTGTGTTTAACTAAAAATAGTGAGCATCGTACCTATCATGCAGTAAAAAACAGAGTGACTGAATTTCATGCCGGTAATGATATCAGTTTGTTGAGTTATAATGACAGTATTTATGAAGCGACAAAAATTAATACCCAACGTAACGCGACATTAACTAGTACCCATGGCCGTGTTCTATTTAAGGCGGTGCAGAACCAAACCTTGAATCAAACCATTAGTAACTCACAAGATATCTTCATTACTCGGCTTGATAAAGGGTCGTATTCAGCAGTGTGGCAGTTACCGACGATTCAATATGGTGGTGAACTAACAGTAAATGCCGCACAAGGGATCGAAGCAGATGTCAACGGTCAAAAAGGACAAACGCTTAAACAGGTTATCGCCAGTTTAGGTGACTCGCCTGAGTCTCAATGGTTGAAAGTACTGCAAGACAAGCCGGACGTTAATTGGCATAAAGTGGAAAATGAGTATAAAAGCTGGGATATCACGCAACAACAACTTCACCCGGTCAGCGCAGCGGTGATAGCGATTGCGACCGGTGCGGCCGCCTCGGCCTTGGCGATACCGGCAGGAATAAGCGCGGCCTCGGCGGCCGGCTTGAGCGGCACGAGTGCGATTGTGATGCAGGGGGCAGTCTCAGCCGGTGTAAGAGCGATTGCCGCTAAAGCGGCCGTTTCACTGGCGAATAATCAGGGGGATATTTCAGCGACCCTCAAAGAGCTTGGCGGCAGCCAATCGGTCAAATCGATTATTGCTTCGATGGCCATCGAAGGGTCACTGGCGGGTTTAGATACGACAGTATTAAGTAACGGTGATAGCGTTGCGCACAGCGCCCAACACTATAACCCAACCTTTCCGAGATTTAGTGATGGTGAATGGCAACATACTGTTCAGCGGGTGACGGCGCAATCACTGATTACCTCAGGTGTAGACACGGCACTTAATGGCGGCAGTTTTAAAGATAAACTGGCCGCCGCGTTAGTCAGCCAGACCAGTCGTCAATTACATGCCGAAGGGGCACATTTAATCGCTAAAAATGGTCAGGTACTTGGCAACCCGGGCAAACTGCTCAGTCATGGCGCCATGGCGGCTTTAAGTGCAGAGATAGCCGATAGTGATAAAGTAGCAGCGGCGGCCGGCGCCTTTGCCGCGGAATTGGCGGCAATCGGATTAGGCGATAATTACTATGTTGATAGTTCAAATAGACAGCAAAAAATCCTTGACACCAGCCGAGTAATAGGCGGCCTGGCCGGCGCACTAGCCTCGGGTACCGCCGAAGGCGCCTATAGTGGCGCGGATGCGGGGGTTATCGCGGTTGAGAATAATTATCTGACGGCTAAGGAATCTCAACGATTAGAGAAAGATTTAGCCGCTTGTAAAGCAACGGGTGGGGATTGTCGTTCAGTTATTCAAGAGTACATTGATATTAGTAATAAGAATAGCCAAGCACTGATAGAAGCTTGTACTGGCGGTGGCGTATCTTGTGTGACTTGGGAAGAACTGATTACCGCGTATACCAATGAAGCCAAAGATGCGCATCCATTGCAAATTCGATTTGGCGAAAGATTAAAAGATCCAGATGCTGCTGCTTTAGTGAATTATCTTAATGGAACAGATCTGAAATTTTTGCAAGAAAATATCACGCAAGGTGATAGAACGCTGGTAGTGATAATGGATCCGAGCTCTTGGCCTGTCGCCGTGATGGGAGCAAAAGCGATAGTTACCAATAGTGTTACAAGAGGTAAAGAGCAATTAATCGCAGTAGGAGTATCTAGTGCGGCTAATGCAGGGATCCAATATGGTATAACCGGAGAAGTTAAACTGTCTGATGTTATTGGCGCAGGGGTTATTGGCTCGATTACAACAGGAAAAGGATACAATCCAACAGTAACCTGGAATGCGGCAGGAGGTTATTACACTGCTGAAATTAAAGGTGATGATCCGTTTATTTCTGCATTATTAAGTAAAGCTGGAGCATCTGGTGGATATGCAACTGGTAATATTATTAAGGTACCGATGAATAAGAAATTAAATCCTATATCGAAACAGTATGAATGGGTTCCAACAGGAGTTTGGACTATAACTAAACCAGCCCCACAAAATTCAATACCATCGATAGCAGGTAATATTGGTGATTCTGTTATGTCAGAAGTAGTTCAAGATAAATTAAAAAATATGCCGAGAAAAGAACAATGAAAAAAAATAATATTACTTCATTGCTCAATCTTGTGTACATGTGTATTTCAATGACATTTATGATCTTTTTTTTGGTAACGCTGGCACAATTATTTGGAGCATGGTTATCTTGGTATGGCAGTAGTGATTTTCCCTATTCGATAGAAGATTTTATTGTATGTTTAAAATTATTATGGCTAGGGCCTTTTATAGGGAGTATTTTATGGTTTTTTTATTACAAAAATGTCTAAAAATCCTACATGCTCTTAACTAACCTAATTGACTTGGTGGTTTATCGCCCTGGCCTCGGGCACAGCCGAAGGTGCCTATAGTGGCGCGGATGCCGGTGTTATTGCGGTGCAAAATAACTTTTTGAGTGCTAAGAATGTCATTGACATGAAAAAAGAGCTTGAAGAGGCAGAGAGAATTGGGGCGGAGAAAGAAGCGATTTATCAAAAATATGGCAAAATTAGCGCAGAGAATAGAGATAAAGCAACAGCACTAGTTCAAAATGGCACACCATTCGATGTGATAGGGGTATGGGAAGAATTAAACGGCGGTGTTGATGTAGCGGATTCATTGAAATGGGCTACTATTTTTGCTGATCTCAGTGCTGAAAAAAACACTCGACTCATTAGGCTAGCAGAATAATGTTGATAAATAGTTATTCGTTCTGTCTCTTGTCTATGTCAAGTACTCAAGAGACAGTTTTCAGTAGTTAGTTTTTATTTTCAAAAATAAAAATCTTAGTTTTCATTAACAAAAAATAAACTATGCTGGCCATTAAAATAGAGTTTAATGACGGTATCCCTACCTTAACTTCTATGCCGACAATAGCGCCTAGAATGCATGCCATAATCGCTGGCCAGCCAATTAATGGTGTAGATAATTCATTCGGTAACATGCCATTTTCTCTGCTTGCATCTAATATTTTCCGGCTGGTTCGCAAAATATAATAATCAACTAGCATCACACCAGTAATGGGTGGAAAAATAGTTCCTAGTAAAGAAAGAAAATTAGTAAAGTGAGTTAAAATACCAAGCATCGACAAAAGGGTACCGATACAGCCGACAATTAATGTTAACTGAAAATATTTAAATTTTTTACCGGTAAAAATTTCGATGGTATTAGCGATGCCTAAAGATGAAGAATAGAGATTAACATCGTTGACTTTAATAGCAGATAATATAACCGTTAATAGGCCTATTACGCCGGCACTGGTTGTCATTATTTTTACTACATCAGCCGTATTTAACGCGTGGGCAATTAATATTGCTATTCCAGTTACAATGAATGGTCCTACTATTATTGATATTGTGCTCATCAAAATGACATCTTTAGTATTTCTACAATAACGACTAATATCTGGTGTCGTTAAAGTGCCCGCTATGCAACCGCCTGCAACTATTGTTGCTCCCTCGCTAATAGTTAATCGATTTCCGTTTGGTATTTTATTAAAAACATCAATAATATTAAAATCTTTTGTAAGAATAAAAAAAATATAACCAATTACGATAAAAAATAATGGCACGGATATTAACGCGGTAAAGCTTAAAGCACGAAAACCAAAAGCCACTAAAAAGGTAAGGCACAAACCGGATAGAGCCGAAGTTAATGTGAAATTTATCTTATAATCAAATGTATATTGTATTCCTTCCGCCAAAACAGAATTTTGTATACCAAACCAACCTAATAAGCTAGTAGCAATAGCTAATCCTATTATTGCCGAACCAATTTTTCCAAATCCACACCATTTGGCCAAAATAGAAGTAGATAAACCTTCTTTCATTCCGGCTAAACCTAATCCTAAACTAACAAACTCTAAAATCAAACTGCCAAAAAAAGTTGCTAAGATAGCATCCCTGAATGTCATAGAATGACCTAATGTTGCCCCAAGCATAAATTGACCTAGTGATGTTAAATATCCGATTCTAACTAAAGTGACCTTAATTATTCTGATCCTAGATTGCATCGGAACTCTATTAGAAGCATAATCATTCTCAGTCATATTTAATTCCTTTAAATAAGATGGAATTAATATATTACTATACTTAAATATATTTAACTATATGATTTTGTATGGAAATTAAGATAATAGGAGATTTGATATGAATATTTTTTCCGAAAAAAACATTCTGTCTTTTATGGAAAAAAGCTTAGGAAATTGGTGTGTTAAAGATATAAACTCAGATTATATATTTATGAATAAAAAGGGAATTGATTACTATGGTTTTAATAAAATAGATTTTGAAGGTAAGTCTGACAAAGAAATACCGATCGAACGTTGCCAAGATCTTTGGCCGGAATTTATAGCACATGATCGAAAAGTAATAGAAAAAAATAAAAAAATCGCTGCGATTGAAATTCATAAATATAATTCAAGCTCATCAGCCAATATAATTGCAAACTATTGTGAAAAAACACCGCTCTATGATGATAACAATAAAATAATTGGAGTTGTTTGTTACGGCATTGAGCTTGATAATGCCGCGTTATTGCATTATATGAACCGATTAAGTATACAAAAAATTGAATTTGACGCACAAAATGATATTTTCAGTAAACGGGAATTAGAAGTGATCTTTTGGGCACAACAGCGCCTAACAGCGAAAGAAATAGCTAAACGGTTAGGGATTTCACCTCAAACTGTAGAAGGACATTTGAAGCTAATTTATAAAAAAGCAGATGTTCATAGTATTTTTCAGCTTATTGAATATTGTAAACATGTTGGACTTGATAGATATATTCCGATGGATTTTATTCGCAAAGGTGTGCAATTAATTGATGAATGATTTTTCTCTCTTAGCGCCCGAAATGCGTTGTCTGGTTTGGTAACTGATAGTGAAATGCTGGCAGATTAAAATTTTAATATATTCAAGTAGTTACCCACTGATAAACCGCTGCCAGCTGGGCCAGGCTCTTATTGGTTAGGTCAATAACCGACTGCTTAGCATCTTGATTTTACAGTCGGTTCTTTCGCCGTCTGAAATTTTACTTTATAATCGCTTCTGGCCATCGTGACTGGTCCGATTAGTTGCGTGGTTAGCAGTGATGGCAGGTAGCCGACTGTCATCACTGCATTGCTGAGTTACTTATCTTTTTATCCCTATCACCCGCTTTTTTGATTGATTTTCACAGCCGTTTGCTTGACTTAACTCTCCATCAGCATGGTTTTAATTATCCCCTCAGTAACCGCTTGGCCAACTATTGATATTGCAGCTAGCGTTGCAAACTACTGCTTCATATTGCCGGCCTGTTGACCCTTGTTTAGCTAAAACAAGGGTTAGTTAACTAAAGTGTAAAAGTTCGGCAATGGTTAACGCGTTTTTTCGTAATAGTTCTATTTATTTAATAAAGTCACTCAATTTTTGCCAGTTGGATGTATAAAACTAACGGCAAGAAAGCTAAGAAATGACAAACAAATTAGTAAAACAGTAATTGCTTGGTCGTTATTACCATTAACGAGCAATATTTATTTAAACTACGAAACCATTTAATGACGCTAAAATGCAAGCGAGGGAAAAGGAATGCAATCCACACGATTTCGTAATGTTATTGTCTTCGGCGACAGTTTATCTGATACAGGTCTGATGGCCGGTTCCATTATTGGTAAGCTAGCGAGCGCATTCGGTGCCATGACGGTCAATCCGACAGGCCGTTACAGTGATTGCCGTAACTGGACAGATCATATGTTTGAGGCGGCAACTGGTGGAGAATCACTGGTGATGGCTAATGCTAGCATCTCAAAAAAATTAACTAGCAAGCATCAATCATTTTCGCAAGACTCCGGTTGGGGGCAGAGTTCCGATTTATGGTTTCGCTATGCTAATTATGCTGTCGGTGGCGCTACAGGAGGGATACCGCACGGTATTGCTCACAAATGCTCACTCACTACCATGAAAAATGAGGTCAATGCGTTTAGAAAAGATTTTTCATCATTAGGGATAATAGATGAAAATTTTCTTTTTATTGTTTGGTTTGGCGCTAACGACCTATACACGGCTGGTATGCCTGCCAATAGGATGAGCGAAGTAGCAATTAAAATTGCTGAAAAACGTAGAACAGAGCTGGCTAATATCGTAGGTGCAAGTAATGCTCACTTTATCTATATAAATATGGGACTTCCACTATCGGCTGCGCGTTATCAGGAGATGGTTAATTCTGCCAATGAGAAATATCAAACATCTGCTAACGAGGATAAAGCTAAGCGTATTTTTGATAATGTCAGGCAACAAATTAATAACTTTGAAAGTGGAGCCATGTTATTTAACCACACGCTAAGAGAGATAACCGAACGTAATGGCGATATGTATGTCGATATGGCGTCATTACTGAAACCAGAATCGATGACTAATTTGTATGAAAAGTTACATCTATTAGAAGGGGTGCAAGCCGCCGGCACCAGTAACCAATTTATTGATAGTTGTAATTACGATATTATTATGGGTAATAAAACTAAAGTGTCCACTTCTGATAAAGCCCATCCAACGGATCGTGTCTATCGTGTGGTATGGCAGAAAATTTGTGAGGCGCTGTGGGAAAGAGGTTACACCTTCGGCACCCTGCCTGTCGCTAGGGGAACTAATTGTACTCATTTCTGTACAAGGCTTTGATTGGGCAATCATAAAAAATTGGGGCTCAATAAATAGAAAAGCCCGCGCAAATTGCGTGGGCGTTAAGTGTTTTATGGTCTTTATCGGTTGAGGCCATAAAACAGTAAGATGAATCAAACATTAATCTTTATCTTTACACTTGACTTATCCTTTTGATAACCATCACAAGTTATTAGGATGATCTATTAGATTTCTGTTTATAAATAGGTAACAATAGTTCTATTATTTTTTATTGATACAAGTAATTGAACTATGGCCAGAAGACCAAAAGAAACTAAATCAGAGCCCTTAGAGGTTATTCTGTGGAAAGCTGCGGATAAATTGCGTAAAAATATTGATGCGGCTGAATATAAACACGTTGTACTAGGGCTGATATTCTTAAAGTATATTTCTGATTCGTTTGAGTCTCACTATGAAAAGCTCAACCAAGGTCAGGCTGAGTTTGCGGGTGCAGATCCAGAAGATAGTGATGAATACCTTGCCTATAATGTGTTTTTTGTGCCAGAGAAGACACGTTGGGCGACTTTGCTGAGTCATGCTAAGCAACCGAATATTGGTAAATTAGTTGATAAAGCCATGGAAGCCATCGAAGAAGATAACCCGCAATTAAAAGGGGTTTTATCTAAAGTCTACGCCCGCCAAAACCTAGATGCGACAGTTTTAGGTGAGCTGATTGATCTTATAGGGGATATTGCACTGGGCAATGCTAAATCGCGCTCCGCCGATGTGTTAGGACACGTATTTGAGTATTTCTTAGGTGAATTTGCCCTAGCAGAAGGTAAGCAAGGCGGCCAGTTCTATACGCCTAAATCGATAGTCTCTTTACTGGTTAATATGTTAGAGCCATATGAAGGGCGTATTTTTGACCCCTGCTGCGGTTCTGGTGGTATGTTTGTTCAGTCAGAGAAGTTTGTTGAATCTCATCAGGGCAATATTGATAACATCTCGATTTACGGTCAAGAATCTAATCAAACCACATGGCGGTTGGCTAAAATGAACTTGGCGATTCGGGGTATTAACTCTGAACAAGTAAAATGGAATAGTGAAGGCTCTTTCCTAAATGACGCCCACAAAGACCTCCGTGCTGATTTTATTATCGCCAACCCTCCGTTTAACGTATCTGATTGGTCAGGTGAACAGCTGCGTAAAGACGCCCGTTGGCAGTATGGCGTACCACCAGCTGGTAATGCTAATTTTGCATGGATGCAGCACTTTTTATATCACTTGTCACCTAAAGGGCAAGCCGGCGTAGTATTGGCGAAAGGCGCGTTAACCTCGAAGACTTCTGGTGAAGGGGATATTCGTGCTGCCTTAGTGAAAGATGCCAATGTGATTGACTGTATTGTTAACTTACCAGCTAAGCTGTTCCTTAACACCCAAATTCCAGCGGCATTATGGTTTATGCGCCGTGACCGCCACAACTCCTCTCACTATCAAAACCGCAGTGGTGAAATTTTGTTTATTGATGCCCGTAATTTAGGTCATTTGATTAATCGTCGCACCAAAGTGTTATCTGATGAGGATATTAAACTAATTTCAGAGACCTACCATAACTGGCGCAATAAAAGCGGTGAATACGAAGATGTAGCCGGTTTTTGTGCATCGGTAGCCGTTGAGAAAGTGGCTGAGCTGGATTATGTCCTGACGCCGGGGCGTTATGTTGGTCTGGCCGACGAAGAAGATGATTTTGATTTTAAACAGCGTTTTACTCAGCTAAAAGCGGAGTTTGAAGCCCAGTTAGAAGAAGAAGCAAAACTCAATCAGGCCATTGCTGAGAATTTGGCAAAGGTGATGGTATGAAACAACAAACTGAATTTGGGGATATTCCTGTTGATTGGCAAGTCAAAAAAATTATAGATATTAAATCTGATGATAAACGTGCGATAGCTATGGGGCCTTTTGGGTCTAATATTAAAACAGATAATTTGTAGATGCTGGAGTGCCAGTTATACGTGGCACTAACATGGATTATGCGAAATATGTTGATGGTAACTTTGTTTATCTTACAAATGAAAAAGCAGATGAGTTAATTGGCAGTAATTGTAAGCCTAATGATCTTGTTTTTACGCATAGAGGAACTATTGGACAAGTTGCATTGATTCCTCATAATAAATATCCTCGCTATGTTATTTCCCAGTCAGGGATGAAGTTGACTGTTAATCAGTCAATTATTAATTCAGAGTTTTTATTCTATTTTTTCAAATCTGATTATGGTCAGTATCAAATACTTAAATATGAAGCTCAAGTTGGAGTCCCATCAATAAGCAACCCGTTAACATCGTTGAAAGAAATGTATGTTCCAGTTCCATTGTTGGTAGAACAAAAAGCCATTGCCTCAGTCTTATCTTCGTTAGATAACAAAATTGACTTACTCCATCGCCAAAATAAAACCTTAGAAGCGATGGCTGAAACCCTTTTTCGTCAGTGGTTTGTGGAAACTAGCAATGATTATTGTAAAGAAGTAGAATTACATGAAATCATTAATTTCAATCCTAAAAGGATTTTGCTTAAAGGTTCAAATGCAATATATTTAGAGATGGCAGGTCTTAATACAAATACATTTTCTGCATCCGGTTATTATAATAGAGACTTTACATCAGGACAAAAATTTATAAATCAGGATACATTATTGGCTCGTATTACTCCTTGCCTTGAAAATGGCAAAGCAGGCTATATTCACTTTTTATATCAAGATAACGTAGGTTGGGGTTCAACAGAGTTTATTGTATTAAGACCTAAATCTGACTTTCATCCATTATTTGCATATATATTATGTCGTAATAAGGATTTTAAAGAATATGCAGAAAGTTGTATGGAAGGTTCAAGTGGTAGACAACGAGTTAATGTGTCTCATCTATCAATGTATACTCTTAATCTACCAAGTAATGATGTAATTATTCAATTCAATAAAACCCTAGCATCTATTGAGCCAAAGTTGGTTAGTAATGCATTGCAAATCCAAACCCTACAAAAACTCCGTGACACCTTACTACCAAAATTAATAAGTGGTGAAGTACGAGTAAAATATACACCTGAACATGTAGAACAATGATTGTAATAAGCAGCGTGCAACTGGCGCTGCTTTTTTATTACCTTTTGCTGAAGGATGATAAACATGTCAAAAATGACAGAATCCGATATTGAAATAATGACGGTCGAACAGTTGCAGGCTATCGGCTACGAGTATGTCTATGGCCCAGATATTGAACCATCTGGCATCAAGCCACTGCGTGCTTATAACCAGGTCATTCTTCAGGAAAAGGTATTAGCGGCAATAAAACGCTTAAATCCACATTTGAGTGGTGAACAATGTCAAGAAGCACTAAAACAGGTGACACAGATTAACTCCCCTGACTTAATGAGCAATAATCTGCGCTTTCATCGGTTATTAACTGAAGGGATAAACATCGAAGTCAGTAAAAGCGGTGCTACGCAAGGAGAATATGTTTGGCTGGTAGATTTTAATCAAGCGGATAATAATGAATTTTTAGTGGTTAATCAAATCACTATCCGAGAAGAGCGTAAAGAGCGTCGTCCTGATGTCATTATTTATATTAATGGATTACCGTTGGTAGTTATTGAATTAAAAAATGCGATTGATGAAAATGCCACTATTGAAGGGGCATATAACCAAATCAAAACCTATCAACAGCAAATTCCGTCACTATTTACTTACAACGCATTTAGCGTAATTTCCGATGGCTTAGAGGCTAAGGCCGGAACGATTTCGGCTGACCAGAGCCGCTTTATGACATGGAAAACCGATAATGGCATGACCGAAGCGAAAAATACCCAGCCGCAACTCGAGGTATTAATACAAGGACTATTAAATCCAGTCACTTTGTTGGATATGATCCGCCATTTTATGGTGTTCGAATCGAGCAAGCAGGAAGATAACAACGGTATTATTTCTATAAAAACTAGCAAAAAAATGGCTGCCTATCATCAGTACTATGCCGTCAATGCGGCCGTACTTTCAACCATCCGCGCAGCAAATGTTAACTCGGACTCACCGTCTGCTGAGGTGGCGATACGTCAACAAGGAAGAAGCCAGCAGCATTTAGTGCAACAACAGAAAGTAGGCGATAAAAAAGCAGGGGTTGTTTGGCATACTCAAGGTTCAGGTAAATCATTATCAATGGTGTTTTATACAGGAAAAATAGTGTTGGCCTTGGATAATCCGACAGTTGTAGTGCTCACTGACCGCAATGATTTGGATGACCAAATCTTTAGTACCTTTTCCTCTGCGGTTCAATTATTGCGACAGACACCTAAGCAAGCGGAGACGCGACAAGAATTAAAAGAACTGCTTAAGGTGGGGGCTGGTGGAGTAATATTTAGCACGATCCAGAAATTCCAACCCAACGGCGGTAGTTGCGTTTATGAGCAACTCTCTGATCGTAGTAATATCGTCGTGATTGCCGATGAGGCGCACCGTTCTCAATATGGTTTTTCTGCTAAAGAAGTGGATGTCAAAGATGATCAAGGCAAGGTGATTGGTAAGCGTACGGTATATGGATTTGCCAAATATATGCGCGATGCGTTACCTAATGCGACATATCTTGGTTTCACGGGAACACCGATTGAAAAAACAGATGTGAATACGCCAGCAGTATTTGGGAACTATGTTGATATTTACGATATTACCCAGGCGATTGAAGATGGTGCAACGGTACCTATCTATTATGAAAGCCGCTTAGCCAAAGTTAAAATTAGCGCGGAAGGACGAGAGCTTATCGAAGCTTTTGATGAAGATTTCAGTGAAGAGGATTTAACGCTAACCCAGCAGCAGCGCGCTAAATGGGCGAGAGTTGAAGGTATAATCGGTAGTAAACAGCGTATCAAAGCGATTGCCAAAGATTTAGTCTTACACTTTGAAAAACGTTTAGTGGCTAATGCTAATCAAGGGAAAGGCATGATTGTGGCGATGTCCCGTCGGATCGCTGCAGATCTCTATGCAGAAATTATTGCAATAAAACCTGAATGGCATAGCGATGATCTTAAGGATGGTGTCATCAAAGTGGTAATGACTTCTTCAGCATCTGATGGCCCTAGCATGGCAAAGCATCATACAACGAAGAAAGAAAGGCAACTACTCGCTAATCGTATGAAAGATGAAGACGATAAGCTGAAATTAGTGATTGTGCGTGATATGTGGTTAACCGGTTTTGATGCGCCTAGTATGCATACGCTATATATTGATAAACCGATTAAAGGACATAACTTAATGCAAGCTATTGCCCGAGTTAACCGCGTTTATAAAGATAAATCAGGTGGCTTGGTTGTCGATTACTTAGGGATTGCTGCTGATTTAAAATCCGCACTCTCATTTTATTCAGATGCCGGCGGGAAAGGTGAGCCTGCGCTTACGCAAGAGAAAGCGGTAGTCTTGATGCAGGAAAAGTTAGAAGTTCTTGAAGGAATGTTGTATGACTTTGATTACCATGAATACTTTTCGGCTTCAACCTCGCGTAAATTAGCCATTATTTTAGCAGCTGAAGATTTTATTTTAGGGCTTGATGAAGGTAAGGGGAAAACACGATTTTTAACAGCGGTAACAGCACTTTCTCAAGCTTTTGCTCTGGCAACTCCACATCCTGATGCAATGGAATCGGCTGCTGAAATTGCTTTTTTCCAAGCGGTAAAGGCAAGGTTAGTCAAGTTTGACGCTACAGCAGTGGTAACAACCAGTAATAAAAGTATGGAGGTTAGGGTTAAGCAGACTATCGACCAAGCATTAGTTACTGATACAGTGGTGGATGTATTTGACGCGACAGGTATCAAGAAACCGGATATCTCGATCCTCTCTGATGAGTTTTTAATGGAAATGCAAGATTACCAACATAAGAATATTGCACTGGAAACCCTAAAGAAATTATTAGCAGATGAGATTAATATTAGAACCAAAACCAGCGTTATACAGGGCAAAAAGCTGATGGACATGCTCACGGGTGCGATTAAAAATTATCAGAATAAAATTTTAACCGCTGCTGAAGTTATTGACGAATTGATTAAATTAGCCAAAGACATCAATAAAGTTGATTCTGAGGCTAACGAGCTTGGTTTATCGCCTTATGAATACGCCTTTTATACCGCAGTAGCTGAAAATAATAGTGCCCAAGAATTAATTGGAAAAGCCAAGCTTAGGGAGCTGGCGGTCGTTTTGACAGAAAAGATCCGTAATAATGTTACCTTAGACTGGACAATCAAAGAGTCGGCAAGGGCTAGAATTCGAGTCATAGTGAAGAGATTGCTTAATCGTTATGGCTATCCACCAGATATGTCTTTATTGGCAACAGAAACGGTATTAGCACAGGCCGAGTTGTTATCAAATGAACTATTAAAATCAAATTAGTGAATTATTTTTAGTGTGAAGTGATTAACTTTTGCTGTTTTACATTTAGTATCAGTAAGGATAACAAATTCAACTGGTTGTGTAAGTGAACTTTATTATACTCATTTGGAAAGAGAAGATAATCCAGTTGTATTCATCTTTATATTTATTTTATGTTAGGCTTTTGCGATATCTAATGAAATAAAAACAGCATAAAAACCAAATTAATTGCATGGATTTTATACTGTTTTTATAGTTTTGCTACTGAGTACTACAATCTGATATTAGAATTTTAGGCTTACACATTAAACAAAAAGTTCATTACATCGCCATCTTGCACAATATAATCTTTACCCTCGGCGCGCATTTTGCCGGCTTCTTTGGCGCCTTGCTCGCCGTTATAGTGAATAAAATCGGCAAAGGAAATTGTTTGGGCGCGGATAAAACCTTTTTCAAAGTCGGTGTGAATTTTGCCGGCTGCTTGCGGCGCGGTGGCACCAACCGGAATGGTCCAGGCGCGAACTTCTTTAACACCGGCCGTGAAGTAAGTTTGTAAATTGAGTAACTGATAACCGGCGCGGATCACGCGATTTAGTCCCGGTTCTTCAATACCCAGCTCGGTCATAAATTCGTCGCGTTCATCTTCATCCAGTTCGGCGATATCGGCTTCGATGGCGGCGCAGACTGGCACCACAACCGAGCCCTCTTGTTCAGCAAAGGCACTGACTGCATCTAGGTGGGGATTGTTTGTAAAACCATCCTCACTAACATTGGCAATATACATGGTGGGTTTCAAGGTTAAAAAGCTGAGATAGCGGATGGCAGCTTTTTCTTCTTTACTTAAGGCTAAAGTCCGTAGCATTTCTGCCTTTTCAAGATGGGGTAAACATTTAGTCAAAACGTCTAATTCAATTTTTGCATCCTTATCACCGCCTTTAGCTTTTTTCTGAATACGATGAATAGCGCGTTCGCAGGTGTCTAAGTCGGCCAATGCCAGTTCAGTATTGATGGTGTCAATGTCCGCTAGTGGATCGACCTGGCTGGCAACGTGGACGATGTTATCATCGTCGAAACAGCGAACGACATGGCCGATGGCTTCAGTTTCACGGATGTTGGTTAAAAATTGATTGCCTAAACCTTCGCCTTTAGACGCGCCTTTTACTAATCCGGCGATGTCAACAAATTCCATTGTGGTCGGCAATACTCGCTGTGGTTTGACAATTTGCGCTAATTGATCAAGACGAGGATCGGGCATCGGTACCACACCCGTATTAGGCTCAATCGTACAAAAAGGAAAGTTTGCAGCCTCGATGCCGGCTTTCGTCAGTGCATTAAAGAGCGTTGATTTTCCTACATTGGGCAGACCAACGATACCGCATTTAAATCCCATAAATATGTTACCTTAATTTTTATCTGTTCAACCGCGTATCGCTAATTGATATATATGAATAAATTTGTCGTTGATTATACACCTAAAAATGTTCTTGCCGAAGCGATGATGGCTTATATTAATTTGCTGCCTTAAACGCGTGTAAGCGGTTTACTGCTTTATTAACCCCTTCATTAAGCAGGATAGGTGTGCAACGTATTGCTTCATCAATGGTGTCATCAATTAATTTTTGTTCCGCTAGGGTCGGTTTGCTCAATACAAATCCGACAACGCTGTTTTTATCACCCGGATGACCAATACCAATACGTAAACGGTAAAAATCAGGATTGTTGCCCAGTTTATTTTGGATATCTTTAAGGCCATTGTGTCCGCCGTTGCTACCGCCCAATTTTATTTTGGCTGTCCCGGGCATTAAATCTAATTCATCATGGGCAACAAGAATTTCAGTGGGCTTGATACGATAAAAGCTGGCCAATGCTAACACGGATTTTCCACTAAGATTCATATAGGTTGTCGGTATCAGTAAGCGAACATCATTATTTGCCAAGTTGATCCTGGCGGTATAACCAAAGAATTTACTCTCTTCTTTCAGTAATTGATTATAATGTTTGGCTAATAATTCGACATACCAGGCCCCTGCATTATGCCGGGTTAGCGCATATTCAGCACCTGGATTAGCCAGACCGACGATCAGTTTTATGTTACTCACCATATTGTTTCACTATTTAGCCGATTTTATTAAAGAACATAGCTTACCTTTTCTGACAATGGAGTACAAAAAGTTAAATTGGATGACAGTAAAATCGGTTAATCAGGTTAGCGGCATGACGGTGACTATTTTTTCAATAAAAATAGTTTTATGTATAGATTTGTGAATAAAATCTTACCTAGTGTGATCACTTCCTCAATCTCTGTCAGAAAATTATTACTATAATATAGCAAAAGAGTCGCTATTTTTATTATTCAATATTGTACATAGAGATAAGTATGCTGGAGGGTATGATATGAAAAGAAAACAGTCTTTTTTATTAGGTAATTGTCTGATGGTTACTGGGATGGCAATTATGGTGATCAGTATTGCCTATAATATTTGCAATCATGTTTTTCAGTTAGATCTACCCGAATATTTAGCAGAAATATCACTGATTAGTCTTTTTATTGGTGCTTTGATTTGGTTAGCCGGTGCCAGGGTGAGTGGGCATGAAGGCATTGCTGATCGTTATTGGTGGCTAAGAAATTTTGATGAACGTCATCGCCGCTAATCGTTAACGCTTTAGCTTAAGCAACAAGATATCCGGTCAAAATAAATTTGATCGTATTTTAATTAACCCATTTATTGTAAGGTTATGCTGTTATTATCTTATAGCAAATAAAAACCCCGTGATAGGTATCAAAGGGTTTTTGATAATACTAAGTTAATAAATGCAGCCGCTAAAAATTTAACTCAGGATAATTTATTATTTAGTGTTCAAACATGGCTGAGATCGACTCTTCATTGCTGATCCTTCGAATGGCTTCAGCCAGCATGCCTGACAGCGTTAAAGAGCGAACCTTATTGAGCTGTTTGATTTCAGCTGATAAGGGAATAGTGTCACAAACAACCACCTCGTCAATGACAGAATCTTTAATATTAGCGACAGCATTACCAGAAAAAATGGGATGGGTAGCATAAGCAAATACCCGTTTAGCACCTCGTTCTTTAAGTGCTTCCGCCGCTTTACACAAGGTACCTCCAGTATCGATCATATCATCAACCAGTACACAGTCTCGATTAGCGACATCGCCAATGATATGCATAACTTGGGAAACGTTTGCTCGTGGCCGACGTTTATCAATAATGGCCATATCGGTATCATTTAATAATTTAGCAATGGCGCGGGCACGGACGACTCCGCCGATATCGGGTGACACGACAATCGGATTGTCTAGATTTTGTTGTAGCATATCTTCTAACAAGATCGGACTACCAAAAACGTTATCTACTGGAACATCAAAAAAACCCTGGATTTGCTCGGCATGGAGATCGACAGTTAAGACACGGTCAACACCAACACTGGAAAGAAAATCGGCCACTACTTTAGCGGTAATCGGCACACGAGCTGAACGTACGCGGCGATCTTGGCGTGCATAACCAAAATAGGGAATGACAGCAGTGATCCGACCGGCCGATGCACGGCGTAGTGCATCAACCATGACAACAAGCTCCATTAAATTGTCGTTTGTTGGGGCACACGTTGATTGTATGATGAAAATATCGCCACCGCGCACATTTTCATTAATTTGTACACTAACTTCACCGTCACTAAAACGACCAACCGCAGCATCGCCAAGGCTCGTATACAGACGATTGGCAACACGTTGAGCAAGTTCCGGTGTAGCATTACCAGCAAAAAGCTTCATATCAGGCACGTAAAAAACCTCAGGCTTGCGTCTATAAAGATATTATCGACCAAAAATATTATTATATTAATGGCTTCAATATCTGGAAATCCCAGCGCGGAATGTATGCAAAGGAGACTGGTTAACGCCTTGCGCAACGAAACCTTGCACCCACTCTGGGGCTTTATTTAACACCTTACGGGCAGCTACTTTAGTTTCGAATTCAGCAAAAACGCAAGCACCTGTGCCGGTAAGACGTGATGATGTATATTCTAGCAGCCATGAAATAAGCTCTTCAACCTCAGGAAAACGTTTTCTTGCGATTGGTTCACAATCATTTGCATATGGCCCTTGTAATAATGCGCTTAATGAGCGTTTTACTGAATTGCGTTTTAATTCAGGATCAGCAAAAATTTGTTGGGTAGCAATATTTATTCCAGGGTGAGCCACTAAATACCATTTTTCAGCCGGATTGGCTGTCAAAAGTTGATCACCGATGCCTTGTGCAAAAGCGGCGTGACCTTTTACAAATACCGGAACATCGGCGCCCAGCTGACGAGCAAGTTCGGCTAGTATATTATCATCAATATCCGTTTGCCAATGGTGATTCAAGGCAATCAAGGTGGTTGCTGCGTTAGAGGAACCACCCCCTAAACCACCACCCGTGGGTAATCTTTTATTAACATAAATATTCGCACCAAGCTGATTATCAGCACGGTCTATTTCCTGGCAATACCGCTGTAATAGATGCGCCGCTCTAACAATTAGGTTATTTTCCGCTGGCAAATTAATAAAGGGTGTAAGCAGCCGAATTTGATTATCTTCACGTGGTTCGATCGTGATTTGATCACCATAATCAAGAAATTGAAACAGAGTTTGCAGTTGATGGTAACCATCAGCCCGACGGCCGGTAATATAGAGAAATAAGTTAAGCTTTGCTGGTGAAGGCCAGGTTAATGTCATTCGTTTAGCGTCCAACTGTCCATTTTTAATTTGATGCGTAGTTTACCTTGCGTTAATTCAATACGACTAGGTAGTTTAGGCTGGCTATCTTGATGATAAGCCAGGTAGTTTAACTGCCAAGTTTCGCCATTTTGCCTATATTTGATAGTTTTTAACAGTCCATTTTCGTCTAATGTGAATGAGGTAGCATTGGTTGGTAAGCCGATTAACCAATAGGGCAGGTTTTCAATTGGAATTTCCATCCCTGTTAATTGATAAATCATCTGTGTTGGATGATTATTAACATATTTTTTACCGTCTCGATCCATTAGTTGAGTAACACTTGGTGTTACATTGAGCTCTAGTTCTGTTGTTCCTAGAGGATTGGTTAGCAACAGGCGGTAATTAGTCAGGCTATATTGCTGCCAAAAGAATTTGGCATAGGTTTTATTATCTGGGCCAATATAGGCAAAAGCACCACGTGTTTGAAATTTTGTCAGCTTGGCCAGTTGTTGCTGGTGGCTTATCCATAAAGGATTGGTTATTGAGCCGTCTTTTTCAGTTGTTAATTGTTGATTAAATGTACAGGCAGTCAAAAAAATAGCAAGTAGCGGAATAAATTTGCAACAAACGTGACGTAAACTGGCAAACTGCTTGGCAAAGAGTATCATTAAATATTTCCTATTCACTCGGTTGGTATCAATTTTTTGCTATCGATCAGAATGTTACTAAGGTAAATGTAACTACAATTGGGGAAAATGCCCCGATTTATTCATTTGCTTAGTTTAACATCTTTAATTGCTTAGTTGCATAAAGTAGAATACTACCTCAAAATTTCCTTATTAAAGTTATCGGTTTTATTTATGTGTGCTTAACAGATGTTTAAAATCCATTTAGTTACTTGATTTAGTGAATATGACATTACTTGCACTCGGTATAAATTATAAAACCGCGCCTATAACGTTACGTGAACGGTTAACCTTTGGGCCGGAAAGGATTGAACATGCACTGGATAATTTACTCCAGCAGCCGTTTGTTCATAGTGGCGTTGTGCTCTCTACCTGTAATCGTACTGAGCTTTATCTCTGTGTTGACTCAGAAGAATCCCTGCAAGATCAATTAATTGATTGGTTATGCAGCTATCATCGTTTAAATTCAAACGAAGTTAAAGCGAGTATTTATTGGCATCAGGATAATGCCGCTGTTAGCCATTTAATGCGAGTTACCAGTGGATTAGATTCATTGGTCTTAGGTGAACCGCAAATTTTAGGACAAGTTAAGCAAGCGTTTTCTAAATCTCAGCACTATAAAAAATTATCCAGTGAGCTGGAGCGTTTATTTCAACGCTCATTTTCAGTGGCTAAACGTATTCGTACAGAAACAGAAGTTGGTGCTTGTGCGGTTTCGGTTGCTTTTTTAGCCTGTAAGCTTGCTCGGCAGATTTTTGAGTCACTATCTGAATTGCATATTTTACTGGTTGGGGCCGGTGAGACAATCGAACTGGCTGCGCGTCATCTGCGTGAACATCGTGCTAAGCACTTGATTATCGCTAATAGAACGCGTGAACACGCTGCGCGTTTTGCCAAGCAAGTAGGGGCGGAAATTATTACGTTAGCTGAAATTGATACTCGTTTAGCAGAAGCGGATATTGTTATTAGTTCTACTGCCAGCCCTTTACCGATCATTGGTAAAGGAATGGTTGAACGGGCAATGAAAGTCCGGCGTAATAAGCCTATGTTGCTAATTGATATTGCTGTTCCGCGAGATATTGAACCGGATGTTAACAAACTGAATAATATTTATCTCTATAGTGTTGATGATTTGCACGCTATTGTGCAACACAATGTGGAACAGCGGAAAATGGCGGCAGTTCAGGCAGAACTTATTGTTGAGCAAGAAAGTGCTTATTTTATGGATTGGTTGCGTTCTCAGTCATCAGTCAATACAATTCGTGATTATCGTAGTCAGGCGGAGCAAATTAGGGCTGAAATGGTAGAAAAAGCGCTTGCTTCGTTGCGAAAGGGTGCAGATAGTGAGAAAGTGATCAATCAATTGACCTATCAATTAATGAATCGCCTGATCCACTCACCAACCAAATCACTCCAGCAAGCAGCGACAGATGGTGATATTCACCGTCTTAATATTTTAAAAGATAGCTTAGGACTGGAGCAAAATTAAACTACCTTAAGTAAGGTCTAACATAACGAATGAAGTCTTCAATAATTGCTAAGTTAGAAGCATTACAGGAACGCTACGAAGAAATTCAAGCTCACCTGGTCGATGCTGAAGTGATCGCAGATCAAGAGCGTTTCCGGGCATTGTCTAAAGAGTATGCGCAGTTAACTGATGTAACTAAATGTTTTCAGTCATGGCGCGCTGTTCAGCAAGATATTGAGACGGCTGAAATATTACTGCATGATCCTGAAATGCGCGAGATGGCTCAGGAAGAATTGAAAGAAGCGAAAAAGCGTAATGAGCAATTTGAACAACAGTTGCAGATTTTGCTATTACCAAAAGATCCAGATGATGAGAAGAATTGTTTTTTAGAAATTCGGGCCGGTACCGGTGGTGATGAGGCGGCAATATTTGCCGGTGATCTTTTTAGAATGTATAACCGCTATGCTGAATCCCGTCGTTGGCGCATTGAAATTATGAATGCGAGCGAGGGTGAACATGGGGGTTATAAAGAAATTATCGCTAAAGTTTCTGGTGATAGCGTCTATGGCCGTCTAAAGTTTGAGTCAGGCGGACATCGTGTCCAGAGGGTGCCGGAAACAGAATCTCAAGGGCGTATTCATACCTCTGCTTGCACAGTTGCTATTCTGGCGGAAATTCCGGCAACCGAACTACCTGATATTAACCCGAGTGACTTAAGAATTGACACTTTTCGTTCATCAGGAGCGGGTGGACAACATGTTAATACCACTGACTCTGCTATCCGTATTACCCATATTCCAACCGGAATTGTGGTTGAATGTCAGGATGAACGTTCACAACATAAAAATAAAGCTAAAGCACTGTCGGTTTTAGCAGCCCGTATTCGCGCAGCGGAAATGCAGAAACGCCGTGAAGCGGAAGCCTCAGAGCGCCGCAATCTACTCGGCTCAGGTGATCGTTCCGACAGGATCAGAACTTATAATTTTCCACAAGGCCGCATCACTGATCATCGTATCAACTTAACGCTCTATCGTTTAGATGAAGTGATAGAGGGAAAATTAGATATGCTGATCCAGCCTATTATTAACGAATATCAAGCAGATCAACTTTCTGCTTTATCAGAGCAGGATTAATGAATTATCAGCATTGGTTAACTTATGCGGCTAATAAGCTTTGCCATAGTGATAGTGCAAAACGTGATGCTGAAATTCTGTTGCAATATATAACAGGACATACACGAACTTTCCTTATCGCCTTTGGCGAAACAGAATTAAACATTAAGCAACAACAACAGCTTGAACATCTCTTAGCTCGTCGTGCTAAGGGTGAGCCTATCGCTTACTTAGTCGAAGAAAAAGAGTTTTGGTCTTTAGCAATAAAAGTTTCACCTGTTACATTAATCCCGCGTGCGGATACAGAATGTTTAGTTGAGCGAGCATTACAATTATTATCAGATAAACGAGCAGTAAAAATATTAGATTTGGGCACAGGTAGTGGTGCTGTGGCGTTAGCTTTAGCATCTGAGTGCCCGCAAGCGCAGATAGTCGGTGTTGATATTAGTGATACTGCAATTGCATTAGCCCAACTTAATGCTGATAATTTGCTAATTAATAATGTCAAATTTTGCAAAAGTAATTGGTTTACTTCACTACCAATTCAGCAATTTGATATGATTGTCAGTAATCCACCTTATATTGATGAATATGATCCTCATTTACAGCAAGGTGATGTGCGTTTTGAACCCAAAACAGCATTAATATCGGCTAATCAAGGGTTGGCTGATATTCAATTGATAATTGAACAATCACGTAACTATTTAGCTAATAAAGGATGGCTTTTACTCGAACACGGGTGGTTGCAAGGAGAGCAAGTAAGGCAGTTATTTTCCTGTCATCAGTATCAACAGGTAGTAACTTTTCAGGATTATGGTGGTAATGATCGTATTACAGTAGGTCAATGGAAATGTGATGAAAACCATAGCTGATTTTGAATTTAATAAAGCACCACTGAGCGAAGGTATTATACTTGTTTCACGGATTATTCGGCCAGATTTTCCTGTTGAACAAGTTAATGCACAACTTAGGCTTCTAGTTGCCGAAGCGAGGCAAGCAATACAAGCTGATGATGATATAGAAACGCAAGTATCTATATTACTAAAATTATTTTATCAAGACTGGCTTTTTAGCGGTGTAACGGGGGTTTATTCGCTTTCTGAGGCGCTTTGGCTGGATAAAGTGCTAATAGCAAGAAAGGGGGCACCTGTTTCATTGGGGACGATTTTTTTGCATGTTGCCACTCAATTGCAGTTGCCGGTAATGCCAATTATTTTTCTGACTCAACTTATTCTATGCGTTCGTCGAGAAGATGGCACTTATTGGTATATTAACCCAATAAATGGTGAAACGCTCACCGAGCAGATGCTTGATTTATGGGTCAAAGGAACAATTAGCCCCTTTGCTCATCTGACGCGAAAAGATATAGAAGAAACTGCGCATAGAACTATCATACGCAAAATGTTTGATACAATAAAAGCGGCGTTGATGGAAGAAAAGAAAATGGAACAAGCGCTAAGAGTTTGTGAAACATTATTAATTTTGGATCCGAAAGACCCATATGAAATACGTGATAGAGGGCTTATTTTTGCTCATCTTGAATGTAATCATGTCGCTATTTCTGATTTAAATTATTTTGTTGAACAATGCCCAGGAGATCCTGTTTCTGAAATGATAAAAATGCAAATCTATTCAATAAAAGGCCAGCAGGTTACCTTGCATTGATGATCAAAAATGGTAATTAATTTGCTGTCATAAAAAGGGTAAGAGCATGCAATATAAAGTTGTCGCCATTGATAATATTAAAGTGGCAAATAATCTACCATTTGTTTTATTTGGTGGGATGAATGTGCTTGAATCGCGCGATCTGGCAATGAAAATTTGTGAACATTATGTCACCGTGACAGACAAGCTTAATATTCCTTATGTTTTTAAGGCTTCCTTCGACAAAGCGAACCGCTCTTCAATTCATTCCTATCGTGGCCCAGGGCTGGAAGAAGGAATGAAAATTTTTCAAGAAATCAAACAAACATTTGGTGTTAAGGTCATTACTGATGTACATGAACCAGCGCAAGCCGCACCGGTTGCCGAGGTGGTCGACGTTATTCAACTACCGGCTTTTTTAGCGCGACAAACTGACCTAGTTGAAGCGATGGCAAAAACCGGTGCGGTTATTAATATTAAAAAACCGCAATTTATCAGCCCTGGTCAAATGGGGAATATTGTTGATAAATTTAAAGAAGCAGGTAATGAAAAAGTTATTCTCTGTGATCGCGGAGTAAATTTTGGTTATGATAACTTGGTCGTCGATATGTTAGGTTTCAACGTTATGATGAATGTATCAAAAGGTTCGCCAGTTATCTTTGATGTTACTCATGCATTGCAATGCCGTGATCCTTTTGGTTCTGCTTCCGGCGGTCGTGGTGCACAGGTTGCTGAGTTAGCGAGAGCGGGTATGGCAGTCGGTTTGGCGGGATTATTTTTGGAAGCGCATCCTGATCCCGCTAACGCTAAATGTGATGGACCATCGGCACTACCATTAGCAAAATTAGCGCCTTTTCTTGAACAGGTGAAAGCCATCGATGATTTGGTGAAAAGTTTTGCCCCATTAGATACCGCTAATTAATTGTGATTTTATGCAGTTAAATGATGTTGTTACTATGTTTGGCGCTGATCTTCAGCGCCGCTACGGTGAAAAAATTCATAAGATCAGTTTGCATGGTGGTTTTAATTGCCCTAATCGGGATGGCTCATTAGGGCGTGGCGGCTGTACCTTTTGCAATGTTGCCTTTTTTTCCGATGAACAACAACAGCAATTTTCCATCCAGCAACAGATCGCGCTAAAAGTGAAAAAAATTCATCGTGCTCAGCGTTATCTGGCTTATTTCCAAGCTTATACCAATACCTATGCTGAAGTTGCTATTTTAAAAACACTATATCAACAGGCATTAAATCAGGCTAATATTGTTGGACTTTGTGTCGGTACGCGGCCGGATTGTGTTTCGCAACCGGTATTGGATTTATTAGTCGAATATCAGCAGCAAGGATATGAAATCTGGTTAGAGCTTGGTTTACAAACTTCCCATGATAAAACCTTAAAAAGAATTAATCGCGGCCACGATTTTGCCTGCTATCAAAAAATAGCTCGAATTGCTAGCAAAAAGGGATTAAATGTTTGTGTTCATTTAATTGTTGGACTGCCAGGCGAAACTACTAAAGAAAATCTGCAAACCTTATCTCGCGTCATTGATACCGGTGTTGATGGTATTAAATTGCATCCATTACATATTGTTGATGGAAGTATAATGGCGAAAGCTTGGCGAGCAGGACGTTTGTTATCACTTGAATTAACTCAATACGTTGAAATGGCCGGTGAAATGATCCGTCATACCCCAAAAAATATTATTTACCATCGGATCTGTGCCAATGCCCGCAAGCCCACTTTACTTGCGCCCGATTGGTGTGCCAATCGTTGGTTAGGTATGAATGCGTTATATCAATATCTTTGTCACAATGGCGGTCAGCGCTCTGCGCTATAAATGTGTGGTGGGGAATTTAAAAAGTTGCAGAAAGACATTTTATATGGCGGTGAGGGAGGGATTCGAACCCTCGATACGTTTTCACGTATACACACTTTCCAGGCGTGCTCCTTCAGCCACTCGGACACCTCACCGGTTATCATGCTAATATAGCGATACTAGAATGACGGGGCGCTACTATAGGAAAAAGCAGACTGACCGTCAATAATATATTGCAACTTTTGCCTCTTTTTGCAGTTAACCAGATAAATAAAGACCAATCTGTTGAAAATATATTCGATATTGCTAGTCAATGTTTTATTGTCCTTACTAAGAAGTAAAATTATTAAATGTATAGCATAAGTTGGAAATAATAATGAATGAATTTTCCGTGATTTGCCGAATACTAGGAACACTCTTTAATCGTTCGCCAGAGGATCCGGTTACTAAACCTCTATTTGAATTGATTATGCAAGATAAATTGAAAATGTCTTGGCCGTTAGAGCAAGATGAATTGTTAACCCAATTAGCCGCTAGCAGTCAGGATCTAGCGCTAGTGATTAAAGATTTTAAGCAACTATTTCTTGATCCTACCTCAGCTATTGCTAATGGTATTAGTCAATATAGTGAAATATCCGCCACGGCAGTTAATGAATTTTTACTAGCAAATGGCATACCGCTATCAGCGGAAAAAACTGATCGTTTTGCAGCTTTGTTATTGGCAGCATCTTGGTTGGAAGATAATGCGCCGCAGGATCCGCTATTGACTCAAATTCAGTTATTTGATCAGTTTATTTTACCTGCCAGCGAATTATTTTTTAGCCAAGTAGAAACCCATGCAGTAAGTAATTTTTATCCTACTTTAGTCATGATAACGCGTGAAGCTTTAGTAGCATTGCGCGAAGAGTTGGCTGATAATTAGTGACGCTGTCACTTAAGGTTGAAATCTAACAGGCGAGATATAGCGCCTGTTATACCTTATTGGCGCTTGATGGTGACTAATTTGCTCATTCTACTAATGGGATAACTAACTTACCCGGTTTGACTTCAAGCCCTTTGGCAATTTTTTTGGCTAATGCTTCTGCTGTACTTTTTTCTGGTTGTAATATATAGACAGGATTTTTTTCAAAATAGGCTTTTAAGGAGTTATTAACAATTGGCAGTATTGGGCTAATTGTGCTGGCCATTTTTTCAGGTGTGATTTTGTGATCAGAAATTTCCAGCTGTTTTAAATAGATGGCACCGCTCTCTACATCAAAATAGGGCAGTGAAGTGATAGCTAAGGACACTTCTGCTTGTGTTGAACCAAATAGCGTTTCAAGGTTAATTTTGGCTACGCCCATTAAGGTAATTTTATTCGGCTCAGTTCGACCTATTTGAGCAGTAAGATTGGCTAAATCGATACCCGCATCTGCCAGTCCGGCAATACCTATTTTTTTACTATAGTGGGTATGTTTGGTCAGATAGTTATTAATGGTATCTTCACTAATACTGAATTCGGTTAATTGATCGCATCCAGCTATCATTCCACATAATAACAATAGTACTGCGGTAAAAAAATGCTTCATATTTGTTTTTTCTCCTGTAATTTTTATAGCAAGATTGTACCCAACTATTCATCGTTAATAATAATAGTTTTGTTTTGCTGCTGATTAAATTGTTGGTACAAAGCCCATAAGGTTAATAATCCTATTATGCTTAATAGATGCCAAGGTAGTGCCGGTAAATCCCACTGATATCCGATATCATATAGCCAGCCACCACCGATATAGCCTATTGCACCCCCTAAAGCATGGCCTAATCGGCTAAAACCCATATAACTGCCACGAGCATGAGGATCTGTCAGTGAAGCACTTAATGTTTCACGTGCAGGCTCAGCAGTGATAGTACCTAAATAGAACAGACTGATCAGGGCAAAAAGTAGCGTCGGTGAATGGGTAAAGCCAATGGGAAGCATGGCCAGGCTCATAAGAAGTAAACCAGTCATTAACCGTTGCTCGAGGCGAAAATACTTTTCACTCCAACGAGCGATTGGATAAAGTAAGGTTAAAGAGATAATGGCTTCAATGGTATACATCCATTTAATGGCAGTTGGTGTGCCGGTTATTTCATTAACAACAATTGGAAACATTAACATAACTTGCACGAACAAAATAAAATAGCCAGTCAGAGTAAGGATGTATTTTATAAAGCGTTGGTCGCGAAATACTTTACTCATACCGGCACGAATTGGTATCCGACTAGCTGAGATACGATAAGCAGGCAATAGCCAGGCGTTTGAAATGGCTGCAATAATAAAAATTGTTGTACCCGTCCAACAAACAAACTGAAAATCATACAGTAAAAGCCAACCACCGAGTAGGGCACCGAGAACAGCGCCGGCACTATCTTGCATTAATAATAAAGAATAAAAACGTCCTCGTTCATGGGGTTTGGTAAGCTTAATGACTAAGGCAATACGAGGAGGATCAAATAAAGTTCCGCCTAAGGCGGACAGAATACAAGATAACCACAAAATCCAGGGAACGGTAGCCATTGCCATTAAGGCGAAACCGATTGCACGTAACAGCATGCCAAGCACTATCATTGGTTTAGCACCAAAACGATCGGCTATTGCGCCACCGAAAATGCCTAAACCTTGTTGGAATATTTGTCTGAGGCCAAGGGCAAAACCAACCACTAAGCCAGGCCAGCCTAATTGTTCAACGAAGTGAATCGATATTAGTGGAAATACGACAAAAAAGCCCAATACGACTAACATATTATCGAGTAAAAGAAAATATTTACCGAGGTTTCGCGCTTGTGTTACTGGAGACATTTAGCACCATTGGGTATCGCATAGTGATATTTTGTAAATATAATACTAGTAGATTAGATATACTTACTATTGTAAAAATCAAATATATTTATATTCAGCACAAATATCCTGGAGTTGGCTGCGATGTTTGGATATCGAACCAGAGAGCCTGAATGTTATTTTATTACTGAACGTTTGATCATACGGTTAGCTTGTGAAAACGATGCTTTTCGTCTGGTTGATTACTATTGCCGCAACAAAGAGTTTTTAAAACCTTGGGAACCCATTCGTGATAGTAGTTATTATCAGCCTTCTGCCTGGACTAAACGTTTGCACATTATGGCAGAGATGCATCGTCGAAAAAGTGCTTTTCATTTTCTGTTGTTAGATAAGTATGAGACTGAAGTTATCGGAGTGATTAATTTTAGTAACGTTATCAGAGGGGCTTTTCAGGCTTGTTATCTAGGTTATTCAATGGGTGAAATGTGGCAAGGAAAGGGATTGATGTATGAAGCTTTAATGCCGACGATTGATTTTATGCAATATCAGCAGCAAATGCATAGAATTATGGCAAATTATATGCCACATAATCATCGCAGTGGTAATTTGCTGAAAAAGATAGGTTTCAAACCAGAGGGATATGCGAAAGCTTATTTACAAATTAATGGTGAGTGGCGCGATCATATTTTAATGTCACTAATTAGCAAAAATAACCAGGAATAATTTTTGCTAAATAAAACCAGCATAATAATGATCGATTTTTATCTGCTGATTTAGTAAAAATAGTTATTTTAATTCATGGTCATGCTTACCGGTCGCTGATACACTTTATCAATCTATTATGGTCATCATTAATAAAGATATTGCATGAATCTACTAAAATCGTTAGCAGCGATAAGCTCTATGACAATGTTTTCCCGAATATTAGGATTTATTCGTGATGCGATTATCGCCCGTTTTTTTGGTGCTGGTGCGGCGACAGATGCTTTTTTTGTTGCTTTTAGATTACCGAATCTTTTGCGCCGAATTTTTGCCGAAGGCGCATTTTCCCAAGCATTTGTTCCTATCTTAGCTGAATATAAAAATCAGCAGGGTGATGAAGCCACTCGCACCTTTATTGCTTATGTCTCTGGTTTATTGACCTTGATTTTAGCCATCGTTACATTGGCAGGGATATTAGCGGCCCCTTGGATTATTTATATTACCGCACCCGGTTTTACTGATACACCGGATAAATTCGATTTAACCGTTGGTTTATTGAGAATCACTTTTCCATATATTTTGTTGATCTCTTTAGTCTCGTTGGGGGGAGCTATCTTAAATACTTGGAACCGTTTTTCTGTTCCTGCTTTTGCCCCTACCTTGCTTAATATCAGTATGATTATGTCAGTACTGTTGTTGGCGCCCTATTGTACACCACCTATTATCGCGTTAGCGTGGGGGGTTTTTGCTGGTGGCATTTTACAGTTGTTGTATCAATTACCTTATTTACAAAAAATAGGTATGTTAGTTTTACCGCGTATCTCTTTGCGTAATAGCGGTGTGTGGCGGGTAATGAAGTTAATGGCGCCGGCGATTATTGGTGTTTCAGTAAGCCAAATTTCGTTAATTATTAATACTATTTTTGCCTCATTTTTACAATCAGGTTCTGTGTCGTGGATGTATTATGCTGACCGATTAATGGAGCTTCCTACCGGTGTTCTAGGGGTGGCATTGGGTACTATTTTATTACCCTCTCTGGCGAAAAGTTTTTCCATGGGTGATCAGCAAGAATATCAGCGTTTAATGGACTGGGGGTTACGGCTTTGCTTTTTATTAGCGTTACCTTGTGCTATTGCATTGGCTATTTTAGCTCAGCCATTAACGGTGTCACTTTTTCAGTATGGTAATTTTAGTGCCTACGATGCGGTAATGACTCAGCGAGCGTTAATTGCCTACTGTGTCGGTTTAATGGGGTTAATTGTCGTTAAAGTATTAGCGCCTGGGTTTTATTCGAGACAAGATATTAAAACACCGGTCAAAATTGCCATTATTACCTTAATTTTGACACAATTAATGAATCTTGCCTTTATTGGCCCGCTAAAACATGCTGGCTTGGCCTTATCAATCGGTTTAGCGGCATGTTTTAATGCTTTGATGCTTTATTGGCAATTACGTCGCCAGGCAATTTTTATCCCATTAGCTGGCTGGGGAAAATTCTTGTTTAAATTAGTCGCCGCTTTAATTGTTATGGTCGCGGTATTATTGCTGGTATTAAATTTTATGCCGGCCTGGGAGCAAGGCAATATGTTGATGAGGATTACGCGGTTATTATTGGTGGTTTTTGCCGGTGCAATAAGTTATTTTGCGGCATTATTTGTTTTTGGTTTTCGTTTGCGAGACTTTTCACAGCGGGCTATTTAGTTAATTAAGCGACAAATAGTCTTGGTTAAGTGATCATGAGTAGGGTGAAAAAGCGTTAACGCGCTTTTTGATTGCTTATCGAAACTGTAAGCTCACTGGCTTTACAATCAAAAGAGAGAATTGGGAACAGATAGATTTGGTGCGTCCGAGTGGACTCTAACCACCGACCCCCACCATGTCAAGGTGGTGCTCTAACCAACTGAGCTACGGACGCACAAGATAAATATATCGCTAACAATTGGTGCGTCCGAGTGGACTCGAACCACCGACCCCCACCATGTCAAGGTGGTGCTCTAACCAACTGAGCTACGGACGCAATAAGAATTGCTATGGCGACAATGTGGAAACGAATATTAACGGGTCGTTTCCATTCTGGCAAGGGAAAAATAAAATTTCACATCTAACTGCTCGTATTTAATGCTATTTAGCATTAAACAGCAATTTTTCTTTTTTTATACCTTGTACCCGTTTGACAAAATAGTTATCGAGTTGAATGCCGTAATACAAACTCGTCTGGTTGGCGTTGAAGCCATAGTATGCGAGAAAGAATCATGATAGCTGATGCAGTTAAGCTAATAATAAAACCGATCCAGAAACCTTTAGGTCCCAGATGAGGTACAATAAAATCTGTTAAACCAAGTAGATAACCTGTCGGTAGGCCGAGTAACCAGTAAGCAATGAAAGTGATGAAGAAAATCGAACGGGTATCTTTATAGCCGCGTAATATACCGGCGCCAATTACCTGGATGGCATCGGAAATCTGATAAATAGCAGCGAATAACATTAATTGTGACGCCAAAAGCACCACTTCTGGATTGCGATTATACATTAATGCGATCTGCTCTCTAAGTGACACTGTCACAAGTGCGGTGCAACAAGCTACTGTTAGACCGACCATGATACTAGCATAGGCGGATGTTTTCGCGTTTTCAGTTGCAGAACTGCCTAAATTATATCCGACGCGAATGGTTGCTGCGATACCAAGAGAAATAGGAAACATAAACATTAACGAACTAAAATTTAATGCTACTTGATGTCCTGCGACAGCGATAATACCTAATGGCGCGACCAGTAAGGCGACAATAGCAAAAAGAGTTACTTCGAAGAAATAAGCAAGACCAATAGGTAATCCTAACGCGAACAGACGTTTTAATAATGAAAAGTCAGGTAAAGCAAATTGTTTATTAGCACGGATGTCTCGTTGTGAAGGGGTATGGCGGATATACCAACGCATAAAAAAGAACATTGCCCAATATACCGAGGCAGTGGCTACACCACAACCGACACCACCAAGAGCCGGAGCACCAAAATGACCATAAATAAAAATATAGTTGATTGGTATGTTAATAAATAAACCAAGAAAACCAATGAACATACCGGGTTTTGTTTTAGATAACCCATCACACTGACTGCGTAAAACTTGATAAAAAAGATAGCCTGGTGCTCCCCACATAATGGCATGCAGAAACCGCACAGCCTTATTTGCCAGTTCATGATCAATATTAGGCATATTATTTATAATATGATGGGCATTATAAATAACACCCATAACTAAAAGTGATAAGAAGAAAGCTAGCCATAAGCCTTGTTGTATATGATTGCCAATAACTTGACGTCGGCCTGAACCATTTAATTGCGCTACCACCGGAGTTAAAGCCATCAATAAGCCGTGGCCAAACAAAATAGCAGGTAACCAGATAGAGGTTCCTACCGCAACTGCAGACATATCTGTTTCACTGACTTTGCCCGCCATTACTGTATCGACAAAACCCATAGCGGTTTGTGAGAATTGAGCAAGAATAATCGGAATACCCAATGCTAATAGGCTTTGTGCCTCTTTAAAATATTTATTCACCCACCATACCTTATAAAAAATGAACAGAAGCCGGAAAAGGAATTGATCCGTTAAAAATTGGCTTATTGTATCGATTTGGTAAAGTTATCGCTATAAATAGATAGAAAGCTGCCATATTTATTGTTTCTAGAGTGCTTATCTAGCATAACTGGCGTAGAATGATGACTAATCTGTTATTAAAGTTGGGAACTCAATATATGTTTACAGGCATTGTGAAAGGAAAAGGAATATTAATTGCGGTGGAAGATAGCGTTAATTTTCGTACCTATACTGTTCAATTTCCTAGTGAATTACTCGCTGGTTTAGAAACAGGCGCCTCTGTGGCTAATAATGGCTGTTGTTTAACGGTAACCCATATTAATGGGGATAAGGTGAGTTTTGATTTAATGAAGGAGACTTTGCGACTGACAAACTTAGGCAGTTTAAAACTAGGCGATATGATTAATTTAGAAAGATCAGCAAAATATGGTGATGAAATTGGGGGTCATGTTATGTCGGGTCATATCATTACGACCGCCGAAGTAGCCAAGATTTTTAAAGCTGAAAATAATCTCCAAATTTGGTTTTATCTACATGATAAACAATTAATGAAATATATTCTGCACAAGGGCTTTATCGGCGTTGATGGAATTAGTTTAACAGTTGGCGATGTGGTTAATAATCGTTTTTGTGTCCACCTGATCCCAGAAACCATTGCGCGTACCACGATTGCAGAAAAGCGTCTGGGAGATAAAGTTAATATTGAAGTTGATGCCCACACCCAAGCGGTAGTTGATACTGTTGAGCGGGTAATGGCACAAAAATATAATCATCAGCTGTGTTAAGCCTGTAGCCACGCAATTTTAATTAGGTTAAGTAATTTTAAAAGAAGAAACAGGATCTGATTAACAATAGGCAAAGGTTTCTTCTTATTAGAATAAGGTTAATGGCAAAAGTGGTTTTCCGTGTTTAATTGACTAATTTGTGGCTAAGTTAAATCTGCCAATAAGCGCTATAAATAAACAAGAATAGCCCTACTAAAAAATGCGTCGCCAATAACAAAACTCGCCTAATTAATATAATGAAACGTTTATGGCAAAGATTTTCGCTCTCTGGCCGCTTGACAGGTAAAACAACTGATAAATTACTTACTGAAAAATGACAATTTAACATGCTTAGTTAGTCGACATCCTACATCTCACCAGCGTTTGTTTAAAGATTTTTTACTATTCTAATGTTTCCGCAGTATTGGCTGAATTTTTACTTTTTTGCAGCCAGTAGCCTATTAGCAGTGGAATAATGGTAGAAACCATAACAGTGCTAGTTGCTAGCAGAGGGTTGGCAATTAGGCTAGATACCGCCAGACTTGCCGTAAAACACAAACCTAGCTGGAGAGTATTTTGTAAAGCGGCGGCTTTACCACTGTCTTTAGGAAAAACACTTAAGGCATTTGACACCACAATAGGATAGCAAGCACCGTTCATCGCAGCCATACAGCAGAAAGGTAGTAACAGGGCAAATAAATTAGGTTGGGAATAGATAGCAAGAATGAAGATAACCAATACACTTATTGCATAACCGATAAGAATGATTGGCAACAGGATTTGGTTTTTTATTTTGGCGATTAAATAACGTCCCCCGTAGCCACCGAACATAAAGGCAATGGTTTGAGGTACGTAACTGATACCAATATCCTGCGGATTATATCCCATTTTAGTTAAAATAAACGGAGAGCCGGTTAGCCAGGCAAAAAATCCGGCACTACAGGCGGCATAAATTAATACATTACCACTAAAAATGGCAGAACGTAGAAAGGTGATAAAAGTAGGAGTGGATTTTATTTTGTGAGTTTTTTCTAAACGTTTTTTTTCCTGTAATAAAAGGGTGGCCAGAAAAAGCAATATTCCGATGATAGCTAAACTAAAAAATATTATTTGCCAGCTATTACCAGTAAGGATCCAGGCACCTAATAAGGGGGCTAAGGCCGGCGACAGCGCAACTAAAGGCATAATGGTGGCAAATACCCGTCTAGCATATAGGCCACTAAAACGATCAATTACCAAAGCTTGCCAAATGACCGCTGTTGAACAAACTCCAATACCTTGAATAAATCGCAAAATAAGCAATTGGCTGCCATTGGTGATACCGAGTGTGGCCAGACAGCTAGTAATAAATAGCGCTAGTCCAATTAATAAAACGGGTTTTCTGCCAATACGATCGGAAAGCGGCCCCCAACTAAGTTGAGCGAAGGCAAAACCACATAAAAATAGACTAAGACTTGCGCTGATGGTATTTGCTGAGGTATTAAGTTGTTGTTGCATAATACTAAAAGCAGGTAAGTACATATCAATGGCCAAAAAACCGAGCATACTTAAGCCAGCAAGATAAAGCATAAAGCCAAAATTGTGTTGATTGGGGTTATTTTTATTCATATTGGTATCAATAAATTAAATAATATCAAATATCGCTTTTTATTGTATAAGAGATGAATTTTTGTTGTGAAGCGTTATTATTTGCATATTGTTATCAAATATTTTGACAGGTTAAAGGCTATGTGGTCAGAGTACTCCCTTGAAGTAATTGATGCCGTTGAAAGAACGGGCAGTTTTAGTGCCGCTGCCGCAGAGTTACATAGAGTTCCCTCTGCGGTAAGTTATACCGTAAAACAATTGGAAGAGTGGCTGGCTGTTGCTTTGTTTGAACGGCGTTATCGTGATGTTGTACTTACCGATGCCGGTAAATTTTTCGTTAAAAATGCGCGCAATATTATCAAGACCATGCGTGATACACGCCATCAATGTCAACAGATTGCCAATGGTTGGCATGGACAATTTAGTATTGCTATTGATCGTAGTTAAACCAGAAAGAATATTGCAATTAATATTAGATTTTTATCGCCACTTTTCTGATATTGAACTTTTTATTCAGCAGGAAGTTTATAATGGGGTATGGGAGGCGTTGGTCGATGGGCGAGTAGATATTGCTATTGGTGCAACGCGCGCGTCGCCAATTGGCGATAGATATAGTTTTCGTGATATGGGCTTTATGCCCTGGTCATGTGTTGTCAGCATAAATCATCCTTTAGCACAAATAAGCGGTCTAATTAACGATCAACAATTACGTCATTATCCAAGTTTATGTTTAGAAGATACCTCTCGTTACTTGCCAAAGCGAGAAACTTGGGCATTAGATAACAAAAAACGGCTTATTGTGCCAGATTGGGAAAGTGGTCTGGCTTGCTTAAAAAATGGATTATGTTTAGGATTTGCGCCTAAACATCGGGTAGAGCAACTTTGCCGCATAAATGAATTAAAAACATTGCAAATTAAGCAACCCTTACCTGATAGTCCATGTTGTGTTATATGGAATGAAGAAAAGCGTTCTCCAACCTTGAGTTGGTTACTGGATTACTTAGGTAATAGTGAAACGCTCAATGCCGAGTGGCTGACTAATTGATAATGTTCAAATCTAGTGATTATCTGCGGTAATCAATAAACGGACCATCGACAACTGAACGACGTTCAATAAGCTCAGGATGTATTTCAATAGTTTGTGCATCTTTGCGTTTATTAATAATGCGATCAAGCAGCATAGTAAAAGCCATTTGGCCTAAACGTTCTTTGGGTTGATGAATGGTGGTTAACGCTGGTGTAAAAAAACGCGCATTGCGCACATTGTCATAGCCAATAATAGAGATATCATGGGGAACACGAATGCCTAATTCATTTGCTGCACAGATAGCCCCCATCGCCATAATATCACCGCCACAAAAAATGGCGCTCGGTCTTTGTTGGTGATTTAAAATTTGTTTCATCGCATCGTAGCCAGAAGATGGCTCGAAATCACCCTCGACAATCCATTTATCATGTGGTTGGATGTTAGCTTCCTTCATAGCATTGAGAAAACCTTGCCGCCTACCACTGCCGGTATTGCGTTTTAAAGGTCCAGAGATGATCCCTAAATCACGATGCCCGCGTTCAATCAGATAGCGTCCGGCAAGATAACCACCATAAACCGCATTATCAATAATGACATCGGTAAAATCACCATGTGCTTGCCCCCAATCCATCACTACCATTGGAATATTACGGTATTCTTCTAACATTCCGAGTAGTTGTTTTGGATATTCTGAACACATTACCAGTAAACCATCAACCCGTTTTTGCGCTAACATTTGTAAATAGGCTTGTTGTTTATTCAGATTATTATGTGAGTTGCACAGGATCAATGTATACCCTTGGCTATAACAGTTGTTTTCTACTGACTCGATGACTTCTGCAAAATAAGGGGCTTCATTAGTTGTGGCCAGTAACCCAATGGATTTAGTATGGTTAACTTTCAAACTACGAGCGACGGCACTAGGAGAATAATTAAGTGTTTTAATGGCTGCCCAAACAATCGTTTTTGTCTTTTTGGCGACAAAACGGGTGTTATTAATTACATGAGATACGGTGGTAGTCGAAACACCCGCTAACTTTGCCACATCCTTAATTGTTGCCATGATTAAAAAGACTCCTGAACCATTCTCAATTCTATTACTATTATTTAAAAACGACTATTATTGAACTATAAAAATAACCATTTGATAATTAAGTTATCAGTAAACTGTCCATTTTGTCTGATTTGTCATAAAAACAAAAGTGTTAATCAATATTTCCTCGATGATATAATAGAAAATAGTTTTTATTGTTGTATGATGTTATGACATTTAATGATTTTTCATTCGCTAATTTATGAATAAAGCAGTGAGAATAGTGAGGTGAGGTTATGGATACTGATTTTAAGTATGGTTTATGTACTGCGATTGTTGCATTGTTAATGATTGTATCATTTGTTTCTTTTATTTTCTGACTATTAGGTTGGCTTAACTGTCTGCTCGGATCGTTACAACGATAATGGTTTTTGGCTTAACCAGTATAATGTAATCAGCAGGCTGCGCTATTGGCAGCCTATCGGTTAGTTGAGAATTACATTCTTTCTACCGTTTCAATGCCTAATGTGTCTAAACCAATTTTTAAGGTTTTTTGCGTCAGGAACGCCAGTTTTAATCGGCTTTCTTTTAAAGCGTTATTTTCTGCATTCAAAATTGGGCAATGCTCATAAAAACTTGAAAATAAACCAGCCAGATCAAATAAGTAAGCACACATAATATGTGGTAAACCTTCGCGCGCAACGGTTAGTATTGTCTCTTCAAATTGTAATAAACGCGTCGCTAGAGCTTGCTCATACTCATTAGCTAACATCACCGGCGCGGTTAGCGTTGCGGGATTAATATTAGCCCGTTTAAAAATCGAGGCCACTCGGGTATAGGCATATTGCATATAAGGCGCGGTATTACCCTCAAAAGCTAACATATTGTCCCAGTCAAAAATATAATCAGTCGTACGATTTTTCGATAGATCGGCATATTTTACTGCCCCAATACCAACCGCCTGAATAATTGATTGTAACTCCTCTTCTGGCATAGCTGGATTTTTTTGCCGGATAAGATGATCTGCCCGCTCAATCGCTTCATCAAGTAAATCTGCAAGCCGGATCGTTCCGCCTGCGCGAGTTTTAAACGGTTTACCATCTTTACCGAGCATCATACCAAACATGTGATGCTCTAATGACATTGTATCAGGGATATAGCCGGCTTTACGTACAATAGTCCAAGCTTGCATGAGATGTTGATGTTGGCGTGAGTCTATATAATACAACACCCGATCGGCGTGAAGCATTTCATGACGATATTTTGCGCAGGCAATATCTGTTGTCGTATAGAGATAGCCACCATCTTTTTTCTGGATGATCACCCCCATGGCATCACCATCTTTATTCTTAAATTCATCCAGATAAACAACCATAGCGCCATCACTTTCAACGGCTAATCCTTTAGCTGTTAAATCAGCGACAATATCAGGCAGCATATTATTATATAAGCTTTCACCCATCACATCGTCTTCAGTTAGTGTGACATTTAAACGCTGATAGGTTTGCTGATTTTGCGCCAAGGTAATATCAACCAATTTGCGCCACATTTTACGACAGTATTCATCACCAGATTGCAGTTTAACCACATAATTACGTGCCAGTTCAGCAAAATTTTCATCTACATCATAATGTTTTTTAGCTTCACGATAGAAATTTTCCAGATCAGCTAAAGCCATATCGGCAGCATTTTCTTGTTGAACTTTTTCTAGGTACGCAATTAGCATACCAAACTGGGTGCCCCAATCACCAATATGATTAGCACGTATTACTTTATGACCTAAAAACTCTAATGTGCGAGCGACAGCATCGCCAATGATAGTAGAGCGTAAATGGCCCACATGCATCTGTTTGGCAACATTAGGAGCCGAATAGTCAATAATGACGGTTTGTGGCGTAACGGCGCTAATAGCTAATTTTTCATGTTGTAAAGTAAGTTCGATCTGTTTGGCTATCCATTGCTTATCAAGAAAAATATTAATAAAACCCGGCCCCGCTATTTCAACTTTACTGGCAATATTTTCCAGCTTCAGTAGCGGTAGCATTTTTTCCGCTAACTGACGGGGAGGAATGCCGATTTTTTTAGCTGCAGACATGACGCCATTAGCCTGGTAATCACCAAATTGGGCTTTTGTTGAAGGGCGGATATGTGCATCACTACCTTTAGGAGCTCCTGCGGCAATTAATGCATTACTAATTTTTTCTGAAAGAAGAGCCTGAATATTCACCTGATTACCTTAATGATGAAGATAGCTGTCGTTTTCGACTTGGTAAGCTACAGCTATGAGAGACGAGATAAAAAATAGCTGGCTTTATACCATAATTAGCTATTCACATGCTACTAATCAACTATTTGATCGATAACTCTATTGTAAAAATAATATCAGCTAGGATCTTTTTTATCATCTTGCTAAATGACCATAGAGGATTTTTGCTTTATCTAACTTTAAAAATTGTACTGGTTCAAAAATTGCTATTTTGATTAGAAATATTAATTTAAAAAATAGGCTATGTTAAGTCTCTTTATTTTCCAGATTAAAATTTATCTTCATGAAAAGTTAAAGTTATATTGAAAATTTGTTATTAAAAGTTAATAACTGGTCAGAATAAAATATTATCCTTTTTGATTAAAATTAATTACTTGTCATAATTACTGTTTGAAAAATGGGTATTTTATTTGCAGAATAGTATGCTTATTAATTGATAACTAAAAAATAGAAATAACAATAATTAATCAGAGGTGGCAGTATTATGATAACCCTTGAAATTTGCTGCTATGGGGCGGAATGTGCCCTAATTGCGCAAGAATTTGGCGCAGATCGTATTGAACTTTGTTCTAGTCCAGCTGAAGGCGGCTTAACACCAAGTTATGGTTGTTTAAAACAAACTATAGATACAGTAAGTATTCCCGTTCATCCCATTGTACGTCCCAGAGGTGGGGATTTTTGTTACAGTGATAGCGAGTTTGAAGCTATTAAACATGATATTAATTTTATCAGGCAATTAGGTTTTTCTGGTGTCGTATATGGCATATTAAATCGAGAAGGACATATTGATATACCCCGCATGCGTATCTTAAAAGCCTTATCTGGTGATATGGCCGTTACGTTTCATCGCGCTTTTGATATGTGCATTAGCCCAAAACAAGCTTACGAACAGCTGACAGAACTTGGTGTTGCGCGTATATTAACTTCAGGGCAACAGCAGAATGCGGAATTAGGCTTACCGTTATTGAAAGAATTAAATGCATTAGCTGGTAAAACCCCAAATGGGCCGATTATCATGGCAGGTGCTGGGGTGAAATTGTCAAATTTACAGAAATTTATTGATGCCGGTTTACCGGAAGTACATACCTCTGCTGGAAAAGTGATGCCATCAAGCATGAACTACCGCAAAGCAGGGGTTACGATGAGTGCCAATATGGAGATGGATGAATTTACCCATTATTGTGTAGATCGTGATGTAGTCGAAGCAATGAAAAATTTATTAACGATTACTAATAATGACTGATAGGTAAGCTTAGCACAATGACGGTATTAAATACCGTCATGTTTACCTTTTTCTAGCAATTAAAATGGCGCGTAAAGGAGCCGGATAACCTTCTACTGTCAAATGAATGTTATTGGGGTCAAGAAAGTTTGCTAATGATTCGGTTTCCATCCAGTCGGTTTTTCGCTGTTCTTGTAGGGTTGTTACTGTTTGATCAACAATATGCACATCGCAAAAACCACATTTTTCTAACCAAATTTTAAGCATTTTTGCTGATGGGAGAAAATAGACATTACGCATTTGAGCATAACGATCATTAGGTATTAAGCATTGGTTTTCATCACCCTCAATAACTAAACTTTCCAATACCAGCTCACCACCGGAAATTAATTGATTTTTTAGTTGATAGAGATGATCTAACGGTGAACGCCGGTGATAAAGCACTCCCATTGAGAATACAGTATCAAAGGCAGCGAGCATTGGTAGTTGCTCAATAGCTAGGGGCAATAGATGAGCTTGTTGATTATTGCCAATTAATTTACGTACCGCAGCAAACTGACATAAAAATAGTTGGGTAGGATCAATACCGATGACCGTTTTTGCACCTTCACCAACCATTCTCCACATGTGATAGCCATTACCGCAGCCAACATCAAGTACCAATTTATCCGTTAATGGTGAAAGATAAGGCAGGATACGTTGCCATTTCCAATCCGATCGCCATTCGCAATCAATGTTAATATCGTAGAGAGAAAACGGGCCTTTACGCCACGGCATCAGACTTTTTAGCAGTTGGATGATCCGTTGCTTCTCTTTTGGACACAGTGGGCATTGGTTTTTAGCCATCACTGCGGTTTTTAGATCTAAGTTAGTGGGCGTTATGTCGGGCAGATTTTGCACTATTTTTTGCCAACTGTTGAATTTCCCATGTTGAGTGGTTTTTTTCCATTGCTTAATTTGGCAGGGCAGTGTTTCTAGCCAGTGACTCAGCGGCCCGATTGCGATTTGTTGATAAAAATGACCAAAATCTATCATCAATCTTGACCTTTGATAGCGAGAAGTGAACCAAAATTAAAACATTGAAACCATAAATCATAATGATTAAACCCTGCAGTACGCAGACGGGTTTTATGCTTGTCGATCGTGTCGGGTAACATGGTATTTTCTAGCATATTACGTTTTTGACTTATCTCTAGTTCACTGTAGCCATTGGCGCGCTTAAAATCATAATGCATATTAAACAGTAAAGACTCAATTTCCCCATCGCTAAAATTAAATTTTTCCGATAGTACTAAGACACCACCAGGGTTTAAACCTTGGTAAATACGGTTAATTAATTGCTGTCGAGCGGCTGGAGCAATAAATTGTAAGGTAAAATTTAATACCACCATTGAGGCATTTTGCATGTTGATATCGAGAATATCACCCGCAATGATTTCAACCGGCGTATCTGCTTTATAAGCATAAACATTTCGCTGGCAACGCTCGATCATCGCGGCTGAATTATCAATAGCGATTATTTTACAATTTTCAGCCTTGATATTACGGCGAATGGATAATGTTGCTGCGCCTAATGAACAGCCGAGATCATAAATTGTGCTATTGGCTGTGACAAAACGCGTCGCGAGCATGCCAATCATAGTGATAATATTTGAATAGCCAGGAACTGAGCGTTTGATCATATCAGGAAAGACTTCGGCAACTTTATCATCAAATTGCCAGTCACCTAAGTTAGCGATAGGAGTTGCAAATAAGGTGTCTCTCTGTTTATTTAAAATATGGCTGGGCATAACTTGTGGATCAATTAAATTGCAAACGGTAATTTATTCTAACAGATTTTGTGTTAGTACATAAATTAAATCTCATTAACATGGCAAAGCCGTTAAGTATGCCCATGTTAATGAAATAAGCACTAGTCTTAAAGATCAAATGAGAAAATTTGTATCCAAGGCAAATAATAAATGTTAACCAGAATCATTAAAATCATAGAACTGAAGGTTGTTATTCGACCAAAATAGCGCCAAGTACGTTCTCTATGTTTTAGGCCAAAGTAATAAAGAATTCTGGCGATGATAAAAATTAATCCACAAAAATGAATAGCCCAAACAGGCGCGCCGTTCATCTCCATCATTAATAATAACAACATAGAGATAGGAATATACTCAATTGCATTACCCTGAACGCGTATTGCTGTTTGTAATTCACAAAAACCACCGTCACCGTAAGTAACTTGATACTGAGTTCTGAGTTTAATGACTTCCAAAGATAACTTAAGCAATATTAAAGCGCTAAATACAATGTACAGAGAACTAACCATTTTTTTCCCCAATTTTATTAAGCAAAACAGCGAAATAATGATACATCTCAAAGCTGCAACTGTTACCATAAATATAGTATTTAAATCAATAAAAAGCTTTGAGATTGGCAAAACGCTAAAAGTTATTTATCCAATATGGTTAGGCGTACTTATTTCCCAATGGAATTTTCTGTATAATAGCAATATTTTTTGGTTGCGTTTAAATAAATAGCACTAAAATGACTAGTGCAAGCGACTCTGCAAGTTAAGTATGATGAGTAAAAGGATATCGTATGCGGACAAATTATTGTGGGCAATTAGGTGTTGCTCACATCGGACAAAAAGTAACTCTCTGTGGCTGGGTGAACCGTCAGCGCAATTTAGGTAAATTAATTTTTGTCGATATGAGAGATCGCGAAGGTTTAGTTCAAGTTATTTTTGTACAGGAAAATCATGCCGAACTTTTTACTCAAGCGTCACAGTTACGTAACGAATTTTGTATCCAGATCACAGGTATGGTACGAAAACGTGAACAAATCAATAAAGAAATACCGACCGGTGAGATAGAAATTGTTGCTGAAACATTGACGATCATTAATCGTGCTGAACCGTTACCGATAGATAGTAATCAACAAAATTCCGAAGAAATTAGATTAAAATATCGTTATCTTGATTTGCGGCGGCCGGAAATGGCAACGCGCTTGAGAGAACGGGCTAAAATTACCAGTTTTGTGCGTCGTTTTATGGATGCGGAAGGTTTTGTTGATATTGAAACCCCTATTCTGACGAAAGCAACACCGGAAGGGGCGCGTGATTATCTTGTCCCAAGCCGTGTGCATAAAGGCGAATTTTATGCCTTGCCACAATCACCTCAACTTTTTAAACAATTATTGATGATGTCCGGCTTTGATCGTTATTATCAAATAGTTAAGTGTTTTCGTGATGAAGACTTACGTGCTGATCGTCAACCTGAATTTACTCAGATAGACGTAGAAACCTCTTTTATGACGGCTGAGCAAGTTCGTGAGGTGATGGAACGTTTGATCCGTCATTTGTGGCAGGAAAATAAAGGTATTGAGTTAGGTACTTTTCCTGTAATGACTTTTGCTGAGGCCATGCAGCGTTATGGCTCAGATAAACCAGACTTACGTAATCCCTTAGAATTAATTGATATTGCTGATTTGGTCAACCGCGTGGAATTTAAAGTGTTTGCTGAGGCTGCCAATGATCCGAAAGGGCGTGTGGCTGCACTTTGCGTTCCAGGGGGAGCGACACTCACGCGTAAACAACTGGATGGTTATGCTGAATTTGTTGCTATTTACGGCGCAAAAGGGTTAGCCTGGATGAAAGTCAATTCACTGGCTGAAGATCAGGCAGATATTCAAAGCCCAATCGCTAAGTTTTTGCCACAACATGTGATTGATAATTTATTAGCCCTTACCCAAGCTAAGGCAGGCGATATTTTGTTATTTGGTGCCGGCAAACAAAATGTGGTCAATGATGCGATGGGAGCGTTACGGTTGAGAGTAGGGCGTGATTTAGCAATTACCCAAAATAACAGTTGGAAACCATTATGGATTGTTGATTTTCCGATGTTTGAAGAAGATGAGCACGGTAAACTTAATGCTATGCATCATCCTTTTACTGCGCCAAAAGATTTTACGCCTGAACAATTGCAAGCCAATCCTTTAGCGGCTGTTGCGAATGCCTATGATATGGTCATAAATGGTTATGAAGTGGGTGGCGGTTCAGTGCGTATTCATCACAATAAGATGCAACAAGCTGTTTTCCAAATTCTCAATATTAGCGAGTCAGATCAGCAAGACAAATTTGGTTTCTTATTGGAGGCATTACAATATGGAACGCCGCCCCATGCCGGTTTAGCATTTGGTTTAGATAGGCTTGTTATGTTGTTAACGGGAACAGAAAACATTCGCGATGTGATTGCGTTTCCAAAAACTACCGCGGCAGCCTGTTTAATGACCGATGCCCCCAGTGTGGCAAATCCGGCCGCATTAGCGGAGTTGGCGATAACTGTTAGTGAGAAAACTAAATAAATATTATGCAATATAAACGGCCGGAATCAGTATTAGTTGTGATTTATGTGCAATCAAGTCGCCAAGTACTGATGCTACAGCGGCGTGATGATCCGGATTTTTGGCAATCAGTTACCGGTAGTCTTGAGGATAACGAAACACCAATAGAGGCAGCATTACGTGAAGTTAAAGAAGAGATAGGCATTGATATTATTAAACAGCATTTAGCGTTAGTTGATCTGCAACACAGTCTCTATTTTGATATTTTTTTAAAATTTCGCCATCGTTATGCGCCAGGTGTAACCCAATGTAAAGAGCATTGGTTTTCTTTGGCCTTGCCGCAAGAGCAGGATATTTTATTGATAGAACATTTGGCTTTTCGTTGGTTACCCGCCGCTCAAGCTGCAGCATTGACCAAGTCATGGAGTAACCGTCAGGCGATTGAAAAATTTGTTCTAAAATGATTTTTATTGACGTATTTTGGGAGATATTTCATGGCAGGTCATAGTAAATGGGCCAATACCAAACACCGTAAAGCGGCGCAAGACGCTAAACGTGGTAAAATTTTTACTAAAATTATTCGTGAACTGGTAACAGCGGCTCGTTTAGGTGGCGGTGATGCTGCATCAAATCCACGATTGCGTGCGGCGATTGATAAGGCGTTATCTAATAATATGACGCGAGATACGTTAAATCGAGCCATCGCACGTGGGGTAGGTAGTGATGAAAATGACAATCTGGAAACGATCATTTATGAAGGCTATGGCCCAGGCGGTACGGCGGTTATGGTTGAATGCTTAAGTGATAATCGTAATCGTACCGTTTCTGATGTACGCCATGCCTTTACTAAATGCGGTGGTAATTTAGGTACCGACGGCTCTGTTGCTTATTTATTTACTAAACGTGGCGTGATCTCTTATGCGCCTGGTATTGATGAAGATAGCTTGATGGAGGCGGCATTAGAGGCTGGCGCAGAAGATGTTGAATCTTATGATGATGGTGCAATCGATGTTTATACTACGCTGGAAAACTTTGGTGACGTAAAAGATGCTTTAGATGCGGTCGGTTTTAAGGCTGAAGCTGCTGAAGTGACCATGATCCCGTCAACCAGAGCAAATTTAGATGCTGATACTGCGCCTAAACTTCTGCGTTTAATAGATATGCTGGAAGATTCTGATGATGTACAAGAAGTGTATCATAATGGGGAAATTTCAGATGAAGTTGCGGCTCAGCTATAATTAAATCAACTTTTTATATTAAGAGATAGCATGCTGATTATCAGTATGCTTTTTCTTTGCATGTTTAACCTACTTTGTGAGTCAAGAATATGGCAATTATTCTTGGGATCGATCCTGGTTCTCGGATTACCGGTTATGGCGTTGTTCGGCAACTAGGTCGACAATTGATCTATTTAGGTAGTGGTTGTATACGTACTCAGGTTGACGATCTGCCAACACGCTTACAGCGGATTTATGCTGGTGTTATTGAAATCATTACTCAGTATCAACCGGATAGTTTTGCTGTCGAGCAGGTGTTTATGGCAAAAAATGCCGACTCTGCTCTAAAATTAGGTCAAGCAAGAGGAGTGGCGATTTTAGCTGCGGTTAATAACCAATTGCCGGTCTTTGAATATGCGGCCAGACAAGTAAAACAATCTGTTGTGGGCACTGGAGCGGCTGAAAAAAAACAGGTTCAGCATATGGTGTGTTCAGTATTAAAACTGTCATCGCATCCTCAAGCTGATGCTGCAGATGCTTTAGCTATTGCGATTACACATTGTCATTTTAATCAAAATTTGGTGCGAATGGGTGATCCTCGGCTATTATTGGCCAAAGGACGCTTGCGTTAACAACTGGATATAAATCCAGTATTTTTTTATAATATAAGCATTAACAGAATAACCTAAAAGAGGAAATCGATGTGATTGGTCGCTTGCGAGGCACTATTTTGGAAAAACAGCCGCCTATTGTTTTACTCGAACTAAATGGTGTAGGTTATGAAGTTCATATGCCAATGACCTGTTTTTATGAATTACCTGAAATTGGTCAGGAAGTGATTTTGTTGACTCAATTTATCGTGCGTGAAGATGCGCAGCTTCTCTATGGTTTCAATGATAAGCAAGAAAGGGCATTATTTCGTGAATTAATTAAGGTGAATGGGGTAGGTCCTAAATTAGCCCTGGCCATTTTATCCGGTATGTCGGCTTATCAATTTGTTTCTGCGATAGAGCAAGAAGACATTACTAGTTTGGTGAAATTACCTGGTGTTGGCAAAAAAACCGCAGAACGGCTGGTGGTTGAAATGAAAGACCGCTTTAAAGGACTTAATGGCGATCTATTTAATCAAAATGCGATAGATTTACCTGGCTCGTCAGTTGCAAAACAAAATAGTCACGATATTGAAGCAGAGGCCGTTGCCGCATTAATTTCTTTAGGCTATAAACCGCAAGATGCAAGCCGTATGATTGGCAGAGTTGCTAATGGAGCTACTAACTGTGAAGCATTGATCCGTGAAGCATTACGAGCCGCTCTATAAATAACAAGTATGGGACAAATCTATGATTGAGGCTGATCGTTTAGTTTCTGCTGAGAATTTACCTGATGAAGAGGTGATAGATCGCGCCATTCGGCCAAAATTACTTACTGAATATGTCGGGCAGCCTCAGGTATGCCAACAGATGGAAATCTTTATTCAGGCGGCTAAATTACGCGCTGAAGCGCTTGATCACTTACTGATTTTTGGCCCACCTGGGCTTGGTAAAACAACCTTAGCCGGTATTGTAGCAAATGAATTGGGTTCCAACTTACGCACCACCTCTGGCCCGGTGCTGGAAAAAGCGGGTGATTTAGCAGCAATGTTAACCAATTTAGAGCCAAATGATGTGCTGTTTATTGATGAAATTCACCGTTTATCGCCAGTTGTAGAGGAAATTCTTTATCCGGCAATGGAAGATTACCAACTAGATATCATGATTGGTGAAGGGCCTGCTGCGCGTTCGATTAAAATCGATTTACCCCCCTTTACTTTAGTTGGCGCAACAACCCGAGCCGGTTCATTAACATCTCCGCTAAGAGATCGTTTTGGTATTGTCCAGCGTCTAGAATTTTATAATGTTGATGATTTACAAACAATTGTCTTACGTAGTGCTCACTTTATGGGGTTAGAAATCTCTGATGGCGGTGCGAGACAGATTGCGATGCGCTCGCGAGGAACGCCACGGATAACTAATCGTTTGTTGCGGCGAGTAAGAGATTTTGCTCAAGTAAAAGGCAATGGTAATATTGATAGTGCGATCGCTGCACAGGCATTAGATATGCTTAATGTTGATTCAGCCGGTTTTGACTATCTTGATCGTAAATTATTAATAGCGATTATTGATAAATTTATGGGTGGCCCGGTAGGATTAGACAATGTGGCGGCGGCAATTGGTGAAGAAAGGGAAACTATAGAAGATGTTCTTGAACCTTTTCTTATTCAACAAGGGTTTATTCAGCGTACTCCCCGTGGAAGAATAGCGACTGATCATGCATATCGCCATTTTGGGCTTAATAGAGATCATGATGACGCTAGCTAACCTTATTAGTGGTTTAAATTTATTGCTTGGAACTTTTTAATATAATTATGCTAATTATTTTTTATAGCAGCTTAACCTAAGGTTAAGCTGCTATTAATAATATATAGCTAAAGAATAATTTATTGCTAATTAGCATTTTTTATTTTGCTGAATTATTTTTATTTTTAATGAATCACTTATTTAATTACAGTGCTATTAATGTAAATTAGTGATATTTAGTTCGAATAAGACAATAATGAGTTAATATTAATGCAATTTATAATTAACTCTTTTTTATTAATTAATTATATTATTTTCATTGATATTATGGTCGTTGTTAAATGATAATTTTACGGTAGTTTTCATTATGTCTACTAACTATTTTTTAATAAATAAAATTAGCTAATTACGGAATAAACAGAATGAAAATAAAATTATCATTTGCAATGTTATCATTAGCAATATTAGTATTAATTAGTGTTGTAAGTTTTGCTGGCGCTACTACTCTCCCCACTCCTATGCATGGTTATATCGATTTTCCTGCTAGTCGGCCTTATCTGTGTTCATTGGGTAAAAATGGTAATTGTGGTGCGGTTATGGTTGAACCTCAATCCGTTGAAGGCCGTAAGGGTTTTCCTCGTCGTGGGCCAGCTGATGGGAAAATCGCAAGTGCTGGTCATCGTTGGTTTGGTGAGTTAGATGAGCAGAGCGCAACTCGCTGGACTAAAGTTGATGTTTCGCCTGGTAAAAATACCTTCTATTGGACGTTAACTGCTCCTCATAGAACGACTGGCTGGGAGTATTTCATTACTAAACAAGATTGGGATCCTAATGCGCCTTTAGTTGCTATTATTAATTATCCTTAAAAATCAATATGATAAAACAAAATTATCACTATAAGTCACTATTCATCCATTAAAATTTAAATCTCAATCCAACTATTATTTCTATCATCTTGATATTTTGCTGTCATTGTGGCCGACTTATGTCCTAGCAGCTTTTGCGCAAAATTGCTACCCATTGTTTCAGTGTAGAGTCTAGCAGATAAGCTTCTAATTTCATGAAAAGAGGGTGGCTCACCTACCCAATTTAATTGAGAAATATCTCTGAACCTTCTAAATTCTTTTGATATTCTTTCTACTGTAATTTTATTTCCATTATTGTTAATGACAAACTCTGAATTATTCACACAATCTGCAATAGTCTTTGATAATTTAATTCCGTAAAGTTCAATATCAAGAGGGATTGCTATTTTTGCTCCTGTTTTTTGTTGGATTATCCATAATTTCCCATCATGAATATCTTTATATTTTATTTTAGAGACATCAGATACTCTTTGCCCTGTAACTAGCGCTAATTTCATAGCATGAGTTAACCAATGATGGTCATTATTTATTAAACCTAAAATAGTATTAAAATCTTCTAAAGATAATCTTGCTCTTTGAATTTTTTATTTTTGGCGTCTTTGTTGATGTCACTGGATTTATTTCTATTAGTCCTAATGATATTGCTTCTCTAAAACAATCATTTAATAAACTGCGCATTAGTTTCGCAGTTGTCATTCTTTCTTCATTAATTGATAACTGAAGAAAATCCGCAATCTGTTTCGTGGTTATGTTTTGAATCGGCGCATTAACAAATCCTTTTCTGATCACACCTATTCTTTGCTTATAGTCTTTTAATGTTTTCTCTCTTAATCCTCTTGTTTTCAATATTTCTTCATATCTATCTAAAAACTCATGAAAATAGACAGTTCCCTGTCCGTCGATCCTTTCTGTTAGTGGCTTTACTTTCTCTGCTTTCATCAATAACTGATTTGCACTAATAGCCTCGTTAATTGCATAGGCTTTGTTTCTACCCAAACCGTATTCCTTACGTGTACGTGGGTCCCTATAGGAATAATACCCGTTTCTTTTGTACAGGTTAGGGGGCAAATCCCGATTTTTTGTTTTTCTGATTCTGGTCATGGCCTATCCTTTGCAGCAACATACTTTTATGACTAACTTCGTTAATGCTGTTAACTTTGATTGCACACTCTTCAACTAAATATTCTCTTCCATCCTTGATGGGGGGAGGTTGAATTAGCCCATTTCTAACCCAACCCCTGACTGTGTCCATTCTTCTTGGTCTATCCCTCCTTGCATTCCATTCCGCTAAAGTAATCATGTTTATTTATCCTCATTCAAAAACAGATAGCCTAAGCACACATTGTTATGTGTTGAAATATGATCAGTTATGAATTATCTGTGGTAAGATTGTTGCTGTTGTGTTTGTATCCACAACATTTTCCCTGGTGTTGGCTCGCCTTGCGCGTGTCTTTTTTAGTAGCATTATTCACTAATAAGAATGGATAATTTTCCAAGTCCTTTTGGCGTAATTCTTACCTGTTCAGTTAACTTTTCCGAACCGTCATTTCTAGCAACGACAGTCACTTTGTGCTCAATTAAATCCTGCTTGATTTTATCCTGATAGCCAACCCAACTTTTTTCCACCAACACGCCAATAAATCCAATCATGTCCTTGTAACCATGAAAAAAAGTGCCTTGGGTTTCATTTGGAGTGATTTTGCCGCATCAGTGATACAAAGCGATCCTTCTGAATAACTGATTCGTTTTAGTGCTTCGACTTGCGGTTTCATTTCATCGATTTTGTGTTCTAGTGCAATAACTTTTTCTGTGTAATTGAGTAGCAGCCCTCGCATTGCTGATGGATTATTTAGTATTTCAACAGGGTTGACAGCTTCCAATGCTTTTCTTTCGCATTCAATAAAATACTGTCTGGCCTGTTTCCCTTTTTCGTTGCGCTCAACCATGGATAGCTCTTTCGCCATATTGATAGAGATTGCGTATTCTATCGAAGGTCTACCTTTTGCGGTTTTTTCCGCAAAAGTCACAAAGTCTTCGTTTTCAATGAATCCATACTTTTCAATGCGGTCTTTTATCCAATCTTTAAAATGGTTTTTTATCTCCAAAAATGAATGTAAATCTCGCGCATTAACCGTCTGTATTAATTCACCATTGATATTTTTTGTTTCGATGTTGATTAAATTTTGCATATAATGATTCCTCAAAGTTAATTGATGAATGCATACTTAGTTGATTAAGTGGAATAGGTTAGGTGGGTAAAGATTTCTTGTGTTGCAACTACTTCTTCAAGGTATCAAGGAACACCCCCAAAATGATCATAAGTGCTGGCACCAGCATGACACCAATAACCAGTAGCTCTTGTCCGCCTAAATGAATATTGCCTAATTCACCACGTTTAAACCTGATTTGCGGGTCAATGACGGCATCGGCGTGCGCGAGATGTCCAACAATGAGTTCAAAGGCAAACGCTGCACCGATAAACAAAAATGTTGTGATTAGTAAATTAATGATGTTAAGTTTCATGATTGAACCTTTTAACATTGGATTATTTCTTAATGCAAATTGCTTTTGCGTTGATATCCTTGAAAGTTTCAAATTCACGCTCAAACTGTTTAGCGGCGAATTGGCACATATTCTCAGTGTCAAATTCCTGAGTATGAACACTTGCAAAGTCATTTGACGCGTAAGGGCTGGCGTACATGGATAGGATTAAAACCCACATGGTAGGAACTCCTTGTCTAGAAAGGATTAAACTCATTATTTACTGGCGTATGGGTTGGTCTACGCTCGTCTCTATCTTTTAGAGTGCGCAACAAGTTTTAACTGCTTGTGCGGGTTTGTTTTCAACTTTTTCTAAAAGCGTTTGTCCAGTGTTTGCTACAAATGGCATACGGATATCAAAGCTGTAACTTTCATCGCCATTTTTCTTCGTTCTTAGAACTTTTTGCAAAACAAGTCCTACTTTTTTTGCCATGGAATTCTGGCGCAACCAGGTTATTGTTGTGGGCAACCGAGGTTACTCGCTGAATTCCAATGCATCCCATCATGGCATTGACCATATTTTGACCGAAAGGGTTTACCGTGCCGTCATTTTTCTTACAACAAATACTCAGATAGTTAACTTTTCTGCCATCCTCCGATTCACCTGAGAATTCAATAAACTCAGCGCCTTTATCACTTTTGCTTAATTTTGCCTCTGCAATTGTGATCACATACGCGCCTGATTCATTAATGAACCCCCTTGATAGGTTAATAAGGCTGACTCCTCGCTGTAGGTAAAGATAATGTTGTGGTTCATGCTGTTTTCTCCGTTATGTTAGTTTTTTTTAAGCTGTAATAGTCACAAATCGCTGTATCAACTGCGTTTATGTCGTTTTCAATTTCGGGTGTTTCAAACATTCCCATTGGGGATTTGACGGTATCATAACCGCTGTTTTGTGTTGAAAATAAGTATTGACCATCCTTAACTACCGTTTTCAGTACAATAGTAAACATGCCCTCAACGGTTATTTTTTCATCAAGCATTTTGCCAATTGTTTTCATCTTGACTTTACCTAATGGTGTTTCTTCGGTATGCGAGAGAAAATATATCCTTAGATCATCTGATGATGATTTTACTGCCGCATTGATCACATTCCATGTGTGAGCGCCTATTTCTGTAAATTTATCGAAAGATTTTTCATCTGATCTGCGCATGAATTCATTTGCCATCAGATATTGAAAATCATCAATAACAACTATCTTCTTCCTGTAACTAGAGGCTTTTTCGATAGCTTTCATGATGTATTGCCAACAGTCACTGACAAATATTGAGGTTGTGGCATCTTTTTGATCCCAATTTCGCCATTGAGTTGATTTAAACGGCAAAGGTTTTTTTAAAGTTTGGATTAATAAAGTTTCTTCAGGGCTTAGATGTCTAAGGCTAGCGGATTTTCCTGTCCCTGACTCACCCAGTATTAGTGTTGCGGTCGCCATATCTAATCACCTCTTATTTTTCCACCTAACGGTCCATCTCTTAGTTCTTGATCAAGGAAAGGATTGTATTCTTTATTTTGAACATATATAGGATTGTAAGTATTTGGCGAGGATTGAATTATTAATTTTTCTAGCTCCTTTGCTTCTTTATCGTACATTTCCATTGCCTGACGCTTTTCTTTCATCGATGGCGACAATGGTTCTTTTCCTTGCCTGGTTGCCTCCATCTGTTGTATTGCATAGGCAATAGCGTCTTCTTTTGATTGGCATCTCCTTTTATCCGTTAGCCTCGGCATTTTCATGTAAAATCTCCTCGAAAATCCTGCCAGCTAACAGGAACATTTTGTTGCCCCAGTACCTCACGTTGATGTTCATATTTGTTATGTTCCTTAAGCTCATTGCTTTTTCTTTGCTTCTTAACCAACTGAGTTAATTCAAATAAAGTCATGAGTTATTCCTATCTTGCTAACAATAAAACGAGGCTTGCCAACGCAATGATTAGCACGGTGGGGATAATTTTTAAGCTGTCTTTTTGGGCGAAGCTGTCACTATTTAAGACGTAGCGCAGCTCCTGCTGTTTAAGCTGGTTCATGTTTTTAGCTCCTGGTTAATTGAAGATTGAATTAAAAAAAGGGGTTTAGGCGGAAGGTTTTTCGATGGGTATTTAAGTGAACAGACACTCTTCAACTGTTTTGAGCGTGTTATTCCAGTCGATTCCATTCAAATCAACTTTAGCAACGAGTTCAGGTAGTTCGCTATCATCAGTTCCATCGTTTTCCCAACCAAAGCGAAAATCTTTTTTTATGGGTCTTTTTTTGAAAGACATCACGTCTCCCCATTCATCTGTTGCAATAAAGTGATGGTCTTCATTGATAGACATTTTAATACCAAAATAGAGTACAAATTTACGGTTAGCTGGAATAGCTAATTCGATGAGTTTCATGTTCATTATATTTTCCTTTAAGATTGAATTATTAAAATAAGCGTTAATTTAAGTTAAATTGATAAAAGAAAAATTATTTCGCTTTTTGTCAATTTCACGGTATATCTTCATCAGTCTCCGGTTCTCTTTCTTAAGACGATCATTTTCATTTGTTAAGCACTGTATGATTGTCTTAAAAGTGCGTACTTCTCTGTCATCGTCATCACGAATATCAATACTGCTTAAGTATATTGAATCGCTCAAATCACGACTGCCATTAGTTACGCCAACCAGATTACCCATATTAGGGTGTTTTGCTGTTACAATGCGTGGATTGTCCAATCTCATCGTGTTTAATCCTTCTTATTGTGCCGTTTGGTTTAACCAGTCAGGGCGCTCACCTTTTCCCAGGTAAAAATCCAGCATATCCAGTAAGCGAGGGTAGAACTCAAGCGCTTTTCTGCCATCCATGTTCACGATGTCTTCTTTGCTAAATTGTCGCCACTTTTCTACCGAATGATGTTGACATCCTGCACGAAGATTTTCTCCATTTGTAATCATTATTGGATAGGGTTCACCCATAATAACGAATGTATCATGGGGTAAGTCAGCTCCACATAGGTTTGCTCCACGTAGATTGGCTTCATATAGGTCTGCTCCACGTAGATTGGCTCCCCATAGGTCTGCTCCCTGTAGGTCTGCTCTAATTAAGTTGGCACCACTTAGATTGGCTTTACGACCATTCTTGCCCATCGAATCTACCCAAAATTTATGCTCATCAAGAATTTTTCTTAATTCATCGTTATTCATTTAATTACCTTCAGGTGAAAAAAAAGACCTAATTAGGTCTTATGCATGAGTTAGGACGTGTGCCCAAGTGCCTCTTGGTGTCCGATTACAGTCATCACGGACGGGTAAACGCAATCAAACTATATTTAGCTATTTGAAAGATAATTTATAGTCTTGACTGTCCCCAGAACAGAATAGGGCGGCGGCGTTTTGTGTTAACTGAGTACAAGGATGATTTATTTTATTCGTCATTCAGTGACCAGATATTTAATGCTTTTTTTGCTAAGAATTTTTGGCGTTCTATTATTGAATTTTCATTCCATTCTTCATAATTACTCCCAATGTATTTTGTTATATCAAATTTACTATTGATATAGGATGGTTTTTTATACTCAAAGGATTTATTTCCTATCTTTTTATTGTCATTGCTAGCTAATAAACACATATTACCTATCCTATGTACTAGGTTATCAAAATGATAATCGTTTCCAATATTCCATTCATCAGATGGAGATTTTGGTAAAATATGCTCTACAGTTACCGTATTTAAATCATAGTATGATGTACTATTTGTTATACTTTTTTCTATTTCAGTAAGTATATATTTTATAAGTTTTGTATTTCTATTATTACCAGTCTTTATTATTTTATTTGAAAAATCATTTTTGAATGTATCATCTGATGGATATAATTTAATTTTTAAATTTTTCAATACTTTTGAAACACCATAACTTTCTAATGAAATTCCTTGTGATATTGAACTATATAATCTTTCTTGTTCATGAGGAAGCATTCCACAAATTATATTATATCTAAATGTTATTATTGTTATATATTTTAATATTTTTTTAAATCCTTTCCTGTCATTGTTATAAAATGCATTATAGCAGGCAATAAGCATTGAAAATGGTTGTTTGACATTGAATATATTGAATAGTAATTCAAGGTAATGTTTTTCTTCATCATCCCAAAAATTGGAGTCTTTAGTATCTTTTAAAGCAGAGTATACTTCTGCGCAATTATCTATTTCTTTTAATAAATTAAAGGCGTCCTCTTTTGTTTTGATTGTTGATTTTATCGTTTTAAATAATTCTTTTTTTCTTGCTAATTTATTTTTGCTATTCCAATAAATGCGAACAAGTTCTGTAAGTTCATCGTTTCCTAATATAGATACAATTCTTTCCCATCTATTTTCTAAGTGGCGTAGTTCATTATTATGAGTACTTTCGTTAGTAATAATTGAAAATATATAATTTTTTAATAAATCAGTAGATGATAATTTTACTCCTCTGGCATTTAGAGTTTCAAAAACTTTAAATGCATTGATTTCATTACTTACCGTAATTGTTGTAAAGCAAAGCTTTTCTGTTATAAAAACAATTAATTTTGCTAATCCTGTTCCTTTATCATGAATTTCAGACAAATAATTTTCCATTTCTTTTTTGAAGAAAAAGAATGATTTCCTTAATTTATGCTCTGAGTTATTTAAGTTTCTTTGTGGTAACTTTGCTAATGTAGCTAAATAAGTTTGATAGTAATTATCATTATTTTTATTTAGTTGTAATTTAGTATGTTCACAGATTAGAACAGGATCTGTATAACCTATATAACTACTTATAAATTTTTCTTTCCTTGTTTTGTTTTGTTCTGTATCAATATTATTATTTATTAAATCATCAAATATGGAACATGCAGCTAGAATTATTATACTAATGGTTGTAATCCTTTGTTGCCCATCAACAATCTTAAAATTTTTTGTATCTTCGCTTTGTAGTACCAGGTAACCCATATAATGAAAAGAATATGGCTCATCGTTTAGTAAACTTACTATGTCTTGCCAAAGTTCATTCCAGTCAGACTCTTCCCAAGAATAATCACGTTGAAAAGGAGGGACAATGTAGTTATATGAAGGACTTAATAATTCATTAAAAGATTGATTTTTAGTATCAAAATTCATTGTTGGCATATTTTTACTCATTTTTTCACCTGACAATATTAATAATCACTCATGCAATAATTTTTATCAATACCAATGAGCTAAAATAACAATGGCTCAAATTTATAATTTTGATGTTACTCCAAAATATTAATAGATTGTTGATGCGCCAATCCGATGGAATTCAGTGTCCTCAGGTTCGTTGAAGTCGATATTGTCATAAATTCCATATTTGCAGGCTATATCAAGAATTGCATTATTCATCTCTCTGGATGTCATTTGTGAATCAATAATTTTTTCAAATTTTCTATAATCTTCTTCGGTCATATCTACGATATAGTTACATTTTGCGCTAACATCAGCAACAATTTGAACTTGTATTATTTTTTTGTTTTCATCCATTAGCGGTGACTCCAAAATGTGATTCAGGTTTATCATATATGCCGTAAAATCCTGTCGTCCAGGGCGAGGAAGATGTCAAACGGTAATTAGATCTTCATCGGCATGATGATTACGGATGTGTTTTTGTTTAACTCGACAATTGCGGCACTGTCATTACCGTTAGGTTTAATTTTTATTGATTTATATTTCGGGTTATAAATTTTTGCTACTTTCTCGATATCCGCAAGATAGCTGGCATTGAAGCCAATCTCTGAAACGGGCTTGCTTTCTTTAGGAATTACTCTGTTAATGTCAGGATATTTCCCTTCAATAACCTCACAGATTGCTGCACCAACGCGTAACCCGTCTTTATCAAGATAGGTCACAATTCTATATTGGGTATCAATCTGTGCCTTGTCAAAGCGAGTAAATTTTGCGCCTTTAATTGAAATTATCACGCTTTCATGTAGCGATTCAGTCTCATGCTCACCAATAAAAACTCGATAACCGTCAGCAGCATACAGCTTTTTATCAGGGGCAAAACAAATGCCGTTTAGATAATATCTGATATCACATTTAGCCTGAAAAATCATTGCACTGAGAAGTGCTTTTTTATCGACCGTCAAAATCATTTTTATACCTTTAACAGTTAGCAGTGACTCCAAAGTTGGATTTAGGTTTACTGTGAAAACGTCTAGAAGTATACAAAGCTGCTATAGGCAAACAGCAGTTATTAAATGCGTCATAAACTTTAGTAGGACGAATTGATATTGCTTTTTCTACACGATTTATCACTTTTCTTTTTAGTGAAAGGATAGGGCGTTTAGTGTTTGTTGGTGTTTGTTGCTGAGAGGGTTTGCTTCGATTTAAGGCTGCTTTCAGTGCCATATTAAGTGCTTTGTTATATTCATAAGCTGCTTGCCTGGCTCTTCTACGCTCATTTCTACGACGACGAGCATTATCATAACCATGAAAGTTACACATATTACCTCCTGACAATAAGTTTTGGTGGTGTGTGATAGGGCTAAGCGTCAAATTTACAGTCATCTTGGTGGTACCCTGGTATTGGCATTAGAAGAATGACTGTATTTTGGCAATTTCACACACCCCAAAACCGACTGTTTGGGTGTTTTGTGGTTACGCTTTTTCAGCGAAAGAGTGTTAAAGAGCGGTAGTATTCAACTGTCGTCACTTGCCTTCATGTTCATATGCCTCAGGCTGGCTACTTGGCAACGTCCGGCAAGGTTTCAGATAACTCATGGTATTGTCTGGCGTTTGCCTGTTGCAGTGAGTTGATGGGATGAATAATAGCTATAGCGATAAATTAAGTCAAGCCTAAAGTGATTTATTTTGGGGTTTAATTATTAGATATAGTGATTTTTAGACTAAAAAAACAAGACATGTAGTAACAAATAATAGCTTTAGGGTAGGTGAAATTAATTTAAAAAAATTAAAAAGAAAGGAATATGTTATGGTACTAAAATAGCTACCAAGCGTGAGAAGACCAAAATACTTGGCCGATAATTCGAATGTATTGTTTAAAATCTATTAACGTCATAATCTCATCAGGGTATTCTTCTCTGTTTACGGATCGGATAATTATTTTTCCTGGAGCTGATATTAAAGTTTTTACTCGTAGCACATCATCATGAGATATGGCATATGTTTTTCCATCTTCAATAGAGGTCTTGTCGGTATTAATTCCAACTACATCGCCATCATTTAGGGCTGGTTCCATGCTATTACCAGAAATTCTCACTAATCTAGCAGATTGAGGATGAACTCCCATTTTCTTCAGTGAATAACGTCTAAATAATAAACAAATTTTTGATCTTTCGTCAGTCTCATAGGATCCATTACCTGCTGATAATTTTACATCTAAAAGAGGAATTTCGACAAATTCTTCTAAATCTTGATTCTTCATTTCTTCGAAAATGTTTAGTTTTAACCGCGTATTTTTTAATTCTGAATGCTTTAATTTATTATTATTATCAGTCATTGGTTCGATACCGCTGGCGAGCCATTCTGGTCGTACACCTAATACCTTTGCTATTTCAACTACTTTTGTAGAGCTTTTTGCTGCTCCTGATGTTAATTTCCAAATACTAGATTGAGCCATACCAACAGACTTTGCTAAAGCTCCTTGAGTAACTTTTGCTTTTTGCATAGCAAAATTCAATCGCTCTGAAAAATTCAACGTCAATAACCTCTATAAGTAATATTTTAAATTTATTCCAATTTTATCGCTTAAGCGATATAAAAGCAAAGAGCCTATAGCTATTGACATTCGCCATTGTGATAAATAAAATCACCAAAGTTAAATAGATAAGGTGATATTATGAAAAATATTGCAGTCAAAACCGCAATTGAAATTGTAGGCACCCAAAAAGCCTTAGCAAAAAAATGCGGTTTAGCTCAATCGACTATCTGCGATTGGTTAAGTGGTAAAAAGCGAATATCGCCAGAGTACGTACCTGATTTAGTTGAAGCTACTGAAGGTAAAGTTCCAGCTTACCTTTTTAGACCTGATTTACCAAAGTTATTCCCTCATCCTGAAAGTGAATAATAAATAATTACGATTTTTAACACCACCGCTCTTTAACAACTTGGCCTCCCTGAAATTGGGAGATTTATAAATTCCCAGCCCATCGGGAGGGAATACTATTATCTGAAACTTATGGAATTAAGTGTAGGATAAGATTGCTGCAAAGACTATCAAATCATTTTGTCTGTATGCTATTTGATTTGCGGTTTTTTGAGTATCTTCTCGCAGAATAGAGATAAGTATTCGGTAAGCAACAGTTATCAAATGAAGGCTGAAGCTTTTTGTCTTTTAGATTGAGAGTGAGTGATGCAATGGTATTAACGGTGTCATCTTGCTTGTTGAATATGGAATCAAGGATTTGCTCTGTAGTACGTGGCTTAGGTTTCGCTTCGTATTCAGCGCGTTTTCTATCCCAGAATGCCATTTGTTTTGCCAGGCGACGGGATTTAGCATTGTCTTTTTTAGGTTTAAAGATAATGGTTGCCATTTTGTTTCTCCTAAATAAGTTTTAGTGGTGTGTGCCGGGATGCTTACGGTTTTTACTCACAGTCTGTTTATTCCCTGATGTAAAAACGAGATTTGACTGTTCTGTTATATTCACACACCCCAAAACTCACTTGGTGGGGTTGCTCTAACGCTTATTCAGAGCGGTGATTCCAATATGTTAAAGAGCGAATGACTTAGTTACTGATGAACTACACTTGCCTTCATGTTCATATGCCTCGGGCTGGCTACTTAGCAACGTTTGGCAAAGTTTCAGATAACTGGTGGTATTGTCTGGCGTTTGCCTGTTGCAGTGAGTTGATGGAAATGAGTGTAAGCAACTAGCTAACATTTGTCAACTTAAAGCAAGCAATTAATGTATGATAAATAAAAAAAGCCGCTTGATGCGGCTTATTATTTAGTAAGTGTATTTATGCGTAAAAGGGTTAATTGTTTTTAATTACATAACGATTGTAGTATTCTTTTAACTCTTTTAAGCGCATTTCAAATGCTGATAACATATTCAGTTTTTCAGCATTAGGTAATTCTCGAAATAGATCTAAGAGTTTCATTTCATCTTGTGATAATTCGACCAAGTTACTAGCGTCCTCTCCCAATATCCATGCTAATGACACCCCAGTTGCAGATGATAGTTTTAATGCTGCTTCTTTGCTTATACTGCCGCGTTTGAACCAACCATTGACTGAAGCACGACTTACACCAGTAATCCTGGCCATGTCAGATTTAGACATATGCCTAGTTTTTAATAATTCATCAAGACGTTGTGTTATCAACGATTCTTTTTCGATATTCATTTTTTTCATAATTAAAGTATAAGCAAGATACTAACATCACTCAATCTAGCATATTGTTGACATTAGTTAGCCAAATGCTTACAATTGTTAATCTTTAAGAATCAAGGAGTGCTTATGAACGGACTTGATAAAGCCATTAAACAATTTGGAAGCCAGCGAAAATTGGCTATTGCTTTAGGAGTTACACCAGCTTCTTTGAATAGATGGGTCAAAAAGAATGCTGGTAAAGCTCCACCTGAGCGTTTATTACCAATTTATAAACTTACAGGCATAAAGCCACATGAAATTAGGCCAGATCTTTACCCAAACCCAACAGATGGTATCCCTGCTGATAAGCAAAATACTATCTGAGTAACACCGTTCTTTAACATTTTGACTCGCTCTGAATAAGCGTTAGAGCCACCACAACCTCATAGGAATATCGAGGTAGGGAATTTTATTATTTAAGGATTATAACCATGGAATATTCAAATACTATCAAAATCACTTGCAAACCAGAGCATCTAGAATCTTACTTCTACCAGAAGATGGCATCAGAAGGGGGTAATAACGGGTTTGCCAAATCACTAGGAATTCACCCATCAACAGCGAGTCGGGATAAAACCAGAATATTTAAATTAGCCTGTCAGGTCGTTTCAGAATACGGCTTGCCTAAGCATGTGGTGAGTGTGCCTAATTCATCGACGCAGGAAGTGGTCATCACAAATATCTCAGGTGAAGAGATACGCAAGCTGATAGATATGCTGGAACATTTGAGATTGCCAAAAAAAGAAGCTCCAGAGTTAAAAAACAATGGAGCCTGCAAACATCATATCCAACTTTAAGTTTGGGTTACCTTTCAAGGAGAAGGGAAACGCCAGTTTTCCCTTTTTTCTTTCAATTTCAGCGAGGTCATTATGGCAAATAAACGCCGATTTTACCAGTCAAATATTCATAAAAACATTATTAGAGAGAGAGTCAATCGCTCTTTCACAGAGTTAGCCGCCAAGAAGCTAAAAGCCGCATTAGAAAATGCAAAATTAAGGCTTAAACATCGCGAAGAATCCATTAGAGGTAATCAGTATGAGTAGAATAGCAACAAATTGGGTATGGAAAATTAATTTAAAAGCTTCTCAGAAGTTGTTATTACTAGCTCTAGCTGACAGAGCTGATGAACATCATTGTTGCTATCCCAGTATTCAGAGGCTATCAAATGATACTGGGTTAGATAGAAAAACTATTTGCCGACAAATTAACCAAATGATAGCTGAAGGGTTAATAATCGATACTGGAGAGAGAAAAGGAGCAACAAAACAAGTTAAAGTTTTACGGTTAAATATAACCGAAGAAGAGTACCAAAACGGGATGATAAACAGTACCAAAATGGGAACAGTACCGAAATTGGTAACGATCCCAAAACGGTACTTTGAACAGTACCAAAACGGTACTTTGAAGGATCCCAAAAACGGTACTCAGAATCTATCAGTAGAACCTAACATAGAATCTAAAGATCTTAACACCCAAAAAACTGTTCAAAAAAAAATCGATTGAAAAAATATCTCGTTATGCGTTTGAAGGTGAAGTGATTCGACTCAACCAAAAGATTTTGAACAATGGGCGTCGATATTTTCAGATATTGATTTATTGCAGGAATTGAAACGGTTTGATGTTGAATTCAGCAAAGAAAAACCTAAAAACTGGTTTTCAGCACTGAGTGCAAAATTGAATTATCAAAACGAGACGGCACGCAAACGCAAGCAGCAAAGACAACCTATACCCAATCAATCAACAATGACCATCGCTAAAAACGGCTTGGTATTTTTCTAACAAAATCATCATGAAATCAATTATCAAATCAATACTCATCCGTGGGTACAACCACGGCTGGCTGAGCGCGGGCATTGTACAATACGGGTTTGACAAATTTAATCTGAGGGAAGCATGATTAGCATTACGGAATTATCTGAGAGGTTGTGGCTTGATGTTGTCAGAGTGGCTAAATATCTTTTACCTGAAGGCAAAAAAGAGGGGCACGAGTGGGTGGCTGGCTCTGTGCATGGTGAGCAGGGAAAAAGTTTAAAAGTTAATCTCTCTGGCAAAAAGGTCTGGTCAGATTTTGCAGAGGGAACAGGGGGCGATTTACTCGATTTGTGGGTTCAGGTCAGGGGCTGTAGTTTGCATCAGGCGATGGCGGAAGCAAAGCAGTTTCTAGGGATAGCGGATGAATCGGGTACATTTGAAGCAAAACGGAAAAAACAGTTTAAACGTCCACAACCCGCATCACTAAAAAAACCGTCCGTAAAACCACAAGACTGTTACGAATATCTTCAATCACGAGGCATAGGCCGAAAAACGGCGAAAGAATTTCAGGTCAGTGATGGGATTGTCTGGTCACCTGAAGATAACAGGGAATTACCCGCTATCGCGTTCCCTTACAAGCGAGATGGCGAGCTGATACAGGTTAAACGCATTAGCACAGCAAGACCTGATGGGAAGAAAGTTATTTCAGTTGAAGCGGATTGTGAACCGTGTTTGTTCGGCTGGCAAGCGCTACCCAAAGCAACCCGTGCAGTCATATTGTGCGAGGGTGAAATTGACTGCATGAGTTATCACCAGTATGGGTTGAGTGCATTGTCGGTTCCTTTTGGCGGTGGCTGCGGAGCCAAACAACAGTGGATTGAATATGAATTTCACAACCTTGACCGCTTTACTGAAATCTGGTTGTCGATGGACAATGACGAAGTGGGACAACAGGCAGCCCTGGAAATCGCCCGTCGATTAGGAGAATATCGGTGTCGTTTAGTTAAACTGCCCCACAAGGACATCAACGAATGTTTACAGGCTGGTATGACGCAGCAGGAAATTGTACATTGCCTTGAAACAGCAGCTTATTTTGACCCAGAAGAACTCTGCACAGCGCGAGATTTTTATCAAAGCACGCTTGATGCATTTTACGGCAAAGAGGAATATTTGTTCAAAACACCTTGGGAGTCATTAAATCGGCATTTCAGTTATCGTGAATCTGAGTTAACGCTACTTAATGGAGTCAATGGGCACGGTAAGAGTGAAATTTTGGGGCATGTTCTGTGTGAAGCAATGCGTCAGGGAATGAGAGCCTGTGTTGCTTCGTTTGAGTTAAAACCCGCAACGTTTTTAAAGCGTCTGACCCGTCAGGCGACATGTGCTAAATTACCCTCACAATTAGAAATTGAGTCCGCTTTTAAGTTTTATGAAGATAGGCTCTGGTTATTTGGCTTAACAGGGACAGCGAAATCATCACGATTATTGGAAATCTTCAGATATGCTAACCGCCGATATGGTATCAACCTGTTTATCATTGACAGCCTGATGAAGTGTGGGCTTGCAGATGATGATTACAACGGGCAAAAAGCCTTCATGGATGCACTATGTGATTTTAAAAACAAAACCTCATGCCACGTTATTCTAGTGACACACAGCCGTAAATCGGAAAGTGAGGAGAAACCCACAGGGAAAATGGACGTAAAAGGCTCAGGTTCAATCACCGACCTTGCCGATAACCTTTTCATTATTTGGCGAAATAAACGCAGAGAGCGAGCGCTACAGAAGCTAGAAGCCAGTCAACTATTAACTGAAAAAGAGCAGGAATATCTAAAAGAGCCAGCTTCCATATTGTGTTTAGAAAAACAGCGCAATGGTGAGGGGTGGGAAGGAAAAATCTCATTGTATCTGGATAAACAGGCGCATCAATTTTAGCAGAAGAAAATACAAGCCCTTATAATTACATCGCCAACATGCCAAACAGTGATTATGACCAGGTTTGGATGAATAACAATGTATCTAGAGATTAAACTCAGCTTTAACATCTTCAAATAATCAGGACACCCCAATGAAATACCAAATTGAAGCAACCCTTGTTAAGGATGGCGGCGAACCTGTGCATTGGCAGCGCTTTAGCGACAAAGCACTATCAGAAAAAAGATTGCCTGAAAATGTTATCCCAGCCGTCCATGTTCAAAATGCAATTTAGCGAGATAGGTTACTACTGGACTGCTATCAATGTAAAAGCTGGAAAGCAAGCTCAAATCAAGTTGATAAATTTTATCTGTAAGGAGATTAATGATGGAGTGGATTAAATGTGAAGAACGATTGCCATTAGTAGACGAACTGGTTTTAATTTGTAAGCGTTGTAATGATGACTTTGAAATTGAAGTTGGCTGGCGAGAGAATGAGAATAGTACTTTCATTTATCATTGTAATAAAGATGAAAAATTAACTTTCGAGCCGGATTATTGGATGCCATTACCTGAGCCGCCTAAGGAAGACTGGTAATGCATGAAATAATTAACTTTATTTACAAAATTAGCATGAATATCTTTTGTTTTTTAGGTGTTGTGATATCAATGATAATGTTGACTATCAAAATTGACAACAGTACGTGGTTTATTGCTTCTTTGAGGCTCTTATCAATAGTGGCAGTCACATCATTAGCTATCACAATGGTATATATCCTTTCTTTCTTGTTTAACCATGTTTTCTTGAAATGAAAAAGAACAGGAGGTATATCTGGAAGACAAATTACTCTTACACGAATCAACGAAACAATCCGTCTGGCAAACACTAAAAGCTGTTCTTGCAACAAACCAACCGCATCAACTTATTATCAAGCCCTTCAAGCAGACTCGAAGCCTATCGCAAAATGCACTTTTTCATTTGTGGACATCTGAGATAAGTAAATATCTGTGTGCAAATGACGCTAATTACACTCCAGAGCAGGTGAAGGAAATGCTGAAACATACATTCTTAGGCTATGAAGTGGTAGAGCGTATCGATGTGACCACACAGCAGCCAGAGCGCGTCAGAACGCTCAGGAGGACATCAAAGTTAGATACGGGTGAGATGCATATCTTTATGCAAAAAGTGGAATGCTGGGCAATTGGCATACGTTGTTTCGTGACAGTACCGGAAAGCTCGGAGTATATGAAATTAAAACAGGGGCAGGAACAGTGAGCAGTCAAAAGCAAAACCCCCATGAAAGGGGGCTTATTCTCAGCGTTGACTTCGTTTGCAATCGCTTTCTGTCACGCTGGCTACAATGGACGCACCGTAGAGTAGTCTTGGAGCCTGTCAGCTAATCATCAATCTGATTAACGCAGGAGACATTAGCAATGTTAGCAGGAAAAGACTTTTATGCAATACAAAATAGGAGCAGTGAGTATTCAATTTGACGTTATCAATAGTTCAGGTTATATTTTCAGTACATCTGCAAAATCAGATGTCAGGGTTAGCCTCCTGATAAGTGAGACCACGTCAATGTACACGCCGTGAGCGTGTTTTTTATTGATAAAATTCAGTTACATCTCAATGGTGGGCTGGATGGGGGGATCGTAAAGATCCGCCAGTTGGTTTCACTGGTAAGGCTAACCCTGTTCAGTTCACCACCATACGAGATTAGCCTCTCAGGTGGTGTTTCACAGACGAAACCATCGGAGGTCATATGACACTTCAGCTTTCTACTATCACCCCTAAAGTTACTATTAACAATAATAAAGCTGTAACCACGTCTAAAGACGTCGCTGATTACTTTGGTAAAGAGCATCAAAAAGTTGTTTTAAAAATATCTAACCTTGATTGTTCTGAGCAATTTTTAACCCGCAATTTTTGGCGGGTTCAATTTGAACACAAAGGTAATACTTATGATGCTTATGAAATGACAAAAAACGGCTTTATTTTCTTGGTGATGGGATTCACAGGCAAAAAGGCAGCCCAATTTAAAGAGGCATACATTGCTGAGTTTGATAAAATGGAATCAGAACTCAATAGTGCGATCGCTGTAACTGGAGCATCCAATAAAGTTCTTCTCACTTTACTACCCAATGGCAAAGTAGATAGCGCAAGAGTGATTCATGATAATGAATATGTCGCTTCACTAGAGTCATTGTTCGAAATTGGTCGTCGTGCTGGTTACATGATTATTCACAAAGATGAATTAATCAAAAAACTCTCTGAATAATCAATCACCCTAAATTTAATCATCATTTATAGCCCCTCAAATGAGGGGTTTTTTATTGGGAGAAATAATTTTAATGGCACTAAAAAGGGATAAATACGATGCTGTGTTCTCTGAATTAGTTCGCGAAAGAACAAACTGGATATGTGATTATTGCGGACGACATTTTCAGCATGAACGCGCTAAGCTGCACTGCTCACACTTCAAATCAAGACGACATAAAGCCACCCGTTATCACCCCTTAAATAGTTTTTCGCACTGTCAAGGCTGTCATCGTAAATTAGGCGAAGACCCTTACGAGTTTACCGCGCATGCAGAGATAACTTATGGTGAGATGACCATTGCCAAAATAGCGATGCTAGCAAATACCCCTGTAAGGTTCAAGGTGGGTGAAATGGATGAAATCTACCGTCAAATGAAAAGTGAGCTAAAAAGAATGAAAACGATGCGACTTGATGGATTTATAGGGCGCATTGAGTTTTTCTTACCGGATTGGTATCAGGCAGGCATTACCTTTCGAATGGGCGAAGAAAAAGCCCACACACTTTAAACCACCATTACTATTCAACGCAGGGCATTTAAACCATGCCCCTATTCCTGTTTTTGCCGGAGGAGAGATGAGAGCGGTTAAGTCACTGGAACTAACCAAAGCACAGCATGACTGGGTAAATGGTTGGCTTGAGTTATGGGGGGCTTGGGTAAGCTCAGGAGAGCTTGATAAACGGCAATTCAATATTATCTGGCGATTCATGCAAAAAGCGAAAGGGGAAGTTATACCTTCCAGGCCAATGTGTAACGATGATGAAGGATTGCTCATTTCTCAAGTGGTTGATGCTGTCATGCGTATTGATGAAAAAGCCTACCAAATTCTATTAAGTTATTACGTTTACGGAAAATCAAAATTAAGCATAGCCACCTATTATCATAATATAGCGAAACCCAGAAGGATGAAGACCAGAGCGGGGGGCAGGTGGAAAAAGCCATCACGCATAACATGTCGAAGGGAGATTGATGACATTCTCAATGCCAGCGTGTATTTAATACACAATCGGCTAATAACAGTCATGAAAAATCCAAACACTGTTGATAAAATGATTAATTATACCTAATTATGGCTTGACTTTAATGAGCAAATGAGCAACAATTTCAAGGTAAGCTGATGTAGTTGTATAAAAAAATCATAAAGTTTCGCTTTTGCGGGGTTTTTTGTTGCTTCATTAACCAAATAATAATATCCTATCAACGCACTACTTTTTGTAAGCTCGTATGGTACATATAGGTAAATAAGGCAGTAGTGCATAGCCCCACGTGAAAGCGTGGGGTTTTACTTTTTATGCTATTTTGAAAACGGATTGATAGCCGTGATTATATGACTCAAAAGCATCTTTATGACGAACAGCGCCAGCTTGACTATCTGAAATTTGAGTTAAAACTGAGTCGTCATAAGCTTTTTGCGCTCCAGTAAGCGCATGGTGACGACCTAATTCATAGGCGCATCCCGCACATTTATGACGACTATTTTGACCTTGATTATTAGAAAGAGATGTAAATAACTGGTTGTAGCGATGAGGCTTTTGACAAATATTCTTATTCATTAAAATCAGTCCTGTATATAAACAGGGCTTTACACAGATCACCAAGTGAAATAAACTAAATGCGTGATCACATGTAAAACCTTGTCGTTTTATCTTCCGTCCCTGATAGTTGTCGCTATCAGGGATTCCTATATATAGTATTTAGTATTCAAAACATATACTATATGTCGTTATTATATTCTTGAGCAAAAAAAGATCAACGAAAAGATCGACTTACGAAGAAACACCCCTTGTTGATGGTGGGGCATTTCGTTTACGCCGCCGCAAAACTGTCAGTTCAAATAGCTTAAACAAGTAAGGCGGCTGTCTTCCTGTTTAATTGTTAAACATGAGGTTAAAGTATGGACGAACGTATAGAAGTATTAGAAAGTAGAATAGCTGAATTGGAAAAACAGTTCACAGAGATGAATAAGGTGAACTGCTGTACTAAATCAGAACATGGTGTTAATGCTATTGT